>NZ_FTMS01000007.1 GCF_900156105.1 Alkalispirochaeta americana | reverse complement strand
CTGGGCAAGGCCCACAGAGTCTACCGCACCTTTACTGCCGACGACGAGCTTATGGACATCGCCGAGGCGCGTGAGAAATGGCAACGCGATGTCAGTTCGCGGTTACGCAGCGCCGAGCAACGCGGCAAGGAAGAGGGCATGCAAGAAGGTATGCAGCAGGGCATGCAGCAGGGCATGCAGCAGGGCATACAACAGAAGGCTCGTGAAGATGCCCTGAAGATGCTGAAACGCGGGTTCCCCCTTTCCGACATCGCCGAGATCACCGGCCTTTCCGAGCAGGAGATCGGGGATCTCGAGCGATCAACCTAGCACCCCTTCTCGGGGCGCCTGTGAGTTTGCCGGGGATGGGGCTGGAAGGCCCGTCGGCCGCGCCCCCGATCACCGAGGCCGACGCACCGGAGTATGTCCTGTCCGATCACCTGCAGATCCATTTCATCGAACTGCCCAAGAATCACCTGAAAAGCACCGGTGATGTGAAGGACAAACTTGATACATGGTGTTATTACTTCGAACACGAAGGCACCGTGGAGGAGGAGGATATGACGCTATTGCTGAAGGACAACCCTGCTCTGGGCAAGGCCCACAGAGTCTACCGCACCTTTACTGCCGACGACGAGCTTATGGACATCGCCGAGGCGCGTGAGAAATGGCAACGCGATGTCAGTTCGCGGTTACGCAGCGCCGAGCAACGCGGCAAGGAAGAGGGCATACAAGAAGGTATGCAGCAGGGCATGCAGCAGGGCATGCAACAGGGCATGCAGCAGGGCATACAACAGAAGGCTCGTGAAGATGCCCTGAAGATGCTGAAACGCGGGTTCCCCCTTTCCGACATCGCCGAGATCACCGGCCTTTCCGAGCAGGAGATCGGGGATCTCGAGCGATCAACCTAGCACCCCTTCTCGGGGCGCCTGTGAGTTTGCCGGGGATGGGGCTGGAAGGCCCGTCGGCCGCGCCCCATTCTTCCCAACAACACCGCGCCTGACTGAAGTATTCCGCCCACGATGCTGTGGTGCACCCCAAAGCGCTGGGCGATCTCGGAGCGGCGCATGCCCCGGGGGTGATCCATCAGCAGTTTCCCAGATAATTCATTAGTTCCACTTTTGACATGCTCGGGATTGGATCACAATTATGGCACCCCCCCCGGACTGCTTCCGGCCTCGCTGGTCACCCTGAACTCAAGCACGGGGACTCTTTGGGCTGTACCAGCCTTGCAGGAGGCCCTATGCCCGCACAACCGAGTTACACCCTCTGCGTCGTCTCTGCCCTCTGGCTGCTCTCCCTGCTCCCGGGATACCAGGCGGCAGCCAGCCCCGGCGGGAAGGCACTACACTCCTCCCCCCTATCACCCTGGGATCATCCTTTAGCACGCTCCCCAGCTTCGGAAAGATTTCCCTCCTTCCCTCGTTCCATGGTACTCTTGGATATGGACGAACCGGAGACCCTCATTACGGTAGACGCCATCTCCCGGGAAACAGCACGGATTGAGACCGCCCGTGGCATCTGCTACGAGATTCCCGCCGCATGGCTCCCCGCCAAGGCCAGGGAAGGAACGGTTCTGACCCTCTCCTGCACGACAGAAGGAGAAACCTCGACCCTCTCCTTCGCCTGTGACCATATCCGCACCGGGGATGCCCGCAACCGCATCCGATCCAAACTGGACAAACTTCGATCGAGGAACCCCTGACGATGAAGAGCCCCCTGCAACGAGCCCTGAGCCTCGTCGTGACCCTTGGGCTGATGCTGGGGGCCCTTCTTCACCCGCCCCCGGCCCTGAGCGACGGGGCCGCACCCGCAACAGGGCTGGTGCCCCCCCTTCTGGAGATTCATTGTATCGATGTCGGTCAGGGCGAAGCGGTCCTCCTGCGAACAGAGACCGCAGCCATTCTGGTTGATGCAGGAATCGACGGAACTGCAGCCGCCTACCTGAATAACCGAGGGGTCCAGCGGCTTGATCTGGCGGTGGCAACCCACGCACACGCCGACCACATCGGTGGCTTTCCTGCCATCCTTGAACAATTTCAGGTGGACCGAATCTGGTATAACGGACAGACCCACACCACCCGGACCTTCGAGCGCTTTCTTGAGGCAGTCCTGGAATCTTCGGCGGTCTACCAGGAACCACTTCGGGGAGAACTCATCCGGTTTGGAGAGCTGATCATCACCGTCCTGCACCCCGAACGATCAGCCGCAGACTATTCCGGACACCTGCACAACAAAAACATTGTTCTCCGCGCCGATTTCGGGGATTTTTCGATCCTCATCACCGGGGACGCCGAAATCCATGCCGAGAACCGGCTCCTGGCCAGCGGAATTCCTCTGGCAGCCACAGTGCTCCAGCTGGGCCACCACGGGTCACGGACCTCATCGAGCAGGGCCTTTCTGAAGGCCGTGTCTCCCGAACTGGTTTTCTACCAGGCTGGCCGGGACAACCGCTACGGCCATCCCCACAGGGAAGTTCTGCTCCGGGTAGACCGATACCTTGAGGCCGAGATCTACGGTACCAACACAGGGGGGACTCTGGTAATTACCAGCGACGGCTCGTCCTGGAAGATAGCCACCTCCCTCACAGCAGGAGAAACTACCCCGCCCTTGTGCATCGACATAAACACCGCCACCATAGAGGAACTCTCCCGCCTCATTCATATCAGCGATACCAGGGCCCGACAGATTATGGAGCGTCGCCCCTTTACCTCACGGCAGGATCTTCTGGATGTTCCCGGAATTGGGCCCGGGCGGCTGCGGGAGATCGAGGATCAGGGGCTTATCTGCCCCCTGCCGGGAACAGAGTAAGGGCCCTGGTGGGGCCCGTTAGCGCCACACTATCGGAGAATCGCCTTCTCTGCCTCGACTCGCCAGGTCGCTGGAACCAGGAGCACCTGCCTCAACACAGCCAGTCCCGGGAGACCGATACCAATCAGGTCCATGTACATATTCGGAAAAATGAGCAGCAGGGTTGATCAGAGGCAGCGCAGGAAGACAGCCCCCGGAGGGAAAGAGGCCCGGCGGTTCCCCTCGTTGCCACGGCCAGACGGGGCGGATACTGACTCGTGCGGTCGGCTCCGCAGGCTGTGGAAAAAATTGCCGTGATCATGGCGAGGACTGCAAGAAGAATTGGCGCTGTCGCCCCTGATTCCGCGTGAGGGATTGCAGCGAGTAGCGCGGACCGCAGCCGGTGTCGCCTGTGGGGCGTTCCGGTTTGGTGGGGCTCCGGCGAGGACCGTACTACTCGCGGAAAGCCCGGCCCCGCGTACGCGGGGACACGCCCAAAGGATGATGGGGCTCACGGGTCAGGGGGAACGGCTTCCGAGGGGGATCAATCCCTGAAGAGAGAGGTAGAGGCCGTCGCCGGTTTGTTCTGTTGTGCCGACGGAGCGCAGGAGGGTGTCGAAGGCGTAGCCGGCTCGCAGTTTGAGGAGGATCAGGTCCACTTCGGCAAAGGCTGAGTAGAAAGTGCTTTCCAGGGGGTCTTTTTCTCCGGCGAGGTCGAAGCTGATGGTTTCGTTCTGAATTCCCAGGGAGGCGAAGCGGTAGTGGAGTGCGATTTCGTAGAACAGGTCCCGTTCGTCCCGGAGCTGGTCGAGGTCGAACCGGAGGTTCCAGGTCATGCGCAGGTTTTCTTCCGGTGCAAGGGTGAGGTTGATGGTGGGGCCGGTGATGAATTCCAGGGAGAGATGGTACCGGGGGTCTTCGTGGGTGAGGCGAATCAGGGGAAGGGGCAGGGCGTATATGCTTTGGCCGTTGGGGGTTTTGAGGCCGAAGTCGCTGATTCCGAGGCCGCCACCGAGGACGATCGATGTAGAGGGGGTGGCGAAGATTTCGTATCCGTAGAGTGCTGCGGCCTGAAAGGTGTCCGTGCCGCCGTGGATGGGTTTGTCCGAGGCCGATTGCAGGACGGTCAGGTATCGGTGCTTCCGGCGGGCTCCGTCGTAGAGGAACTCCAGGGTGTGGTAGTCCTTGTCCCGGTTGGTGCCGGGGGTGGTGCTCCAGGTGGTGCGGGAATAGGTTCCTGCGAGGAGATGGTCTTCGGCGAGGAAGACAATTCCGCTTCCGGGGCTGTGCAGGGTCTGGTCGCTCACCGAGAGGGTTCGGTAGGTGAAGAGCGGTATGATCAGGGGCGGCTGGGGTTTTTCCGGGTTTTGGGGCGGGTCTGACTCGGTTGCGTTTGCTGCCGGGGCTGTTGGGAGTGTCGCTGCCGGGGCGGGTTCTTCTGTTGCCGGGGCGGGGGCTGCCGTCAGGGGAAGGGGTGTCGAGATAAGCCAGGCCGCGACAAGGAGAGTTACGCCTGTTTTTACAGCATTTTTTATCATGTCTGTCCTCCCCAGGGGGTTCAAATGATCGCAGAGTACCCCGGGAAGGAGGGGGCGGTACAGAGGCTGATTGCCTGGGAGGGAATGCCGGGGAAATCTGTCGAGGGAATCCTGGTTGTGTCGAGGCCGATCCCGCATTACTATGGGGAGCGTTATGATGTGCTCTCCGAGCCGCCTGGCTCGTTTCTTTTCATTTGTTCTGGCGTTTGCGGTTCTGGCGTTTGCGGTTCTGACTTTCGCGGTTCTGGCGCAGGCACCCGTGGTGGCTGCCGATTCTGTAACGAGGGCCGTTGCCCCTGAGGGACACCTGTCAGGGGTGGCTCCGATCAAGGAGGCGGCGAATCTGCGGATCACCCGGAAGGAGACGCACCAGGAGGTCCGAATTTCCAACGCCTGGCCCGGTGCGCCCGATCTGATCTACTTTCTGGTTCCCCGGGGTACCGATCCTGGTAATATCGATGGGCCTCCCGGAACGGTGATTGCTGTCCCGCCCCGGCGGGTGGTCTCGCTTTCCACACCGAATATTCCCTTTATCAGGGATCTGGGAGAGCTTTCCTCACTGGTGGGTGTGGATACGGCCGATTATGTTTATGACGAGACGGTCCGTCAGGCTCTGGAGCAGGGGACGGTGCGAACTACCGGTGCCGGGGCACAGCTTGATCTGGAACGGCTTCTGGCGCTCCGGCCAGATGTGGTGCTGCTTTCGGCGTATAGTCCCGACGATCCTGCCCTGAGACGACTGGAGGGGGCGGGAGTTCCTTCCATGGTGATTGCCGACTGGAGAGAGCCGACTCCTCTGGGCCGCGCTGAATGGCTTCGGCTTTTCGGGGCGCTCTACGGGAAGGAGGCTCTGGCGGAGGAGCTGTTTTCCCACCGGGCCCGGCGATACCATGATTTGGCGCGCCGCACCGATCAGGCGATTCGCCAGGGGGCCAGGCCCGAGGTCTTTGCCAACGCGCCCTGGCAGGGGCAGTGGCCGGTTCCGGCAGGGGAAAGCTACCTGGCTATGCTTTTTGCTGATGCCGGGGCCCGGTATCTTTGGGCTGATACCAGGGGCGCAGGGTCGCTTTTTCTTGATCTTGAGGCGGTTCTGGCCCGGGCAAGGGATGCTGATGTCTGGATGCATCTCAACGCGACCTGGAGCAGTCCCGAGGATATTCGCCGGGAGGATCCCCGACTGACTCTTTTTCGGGCGTTCCGGGAGGGCCGGGTCTATCACCATGACCGTCGCCAGCGTTCCCGGGGCGCGAACGATTTCTGGGAGACCGGTGTGGGCCGGCCCGATCTCCTTCTGGAGGATCTGGTTACGATTTTTCATCCCCAGGCGGATCTTGTTCCCGGGCACCAGTTACGGTTCTATCGGAGCATCTTTCCGTGAGGCGCAGCGTCTCCGGGGTGACCGCTTTGCTTCTTCCCGCAACGGTCCTCTTCCTTGCGGCGGGAGCGGCTCTGGCGCTGGGGTCCGTGCCGCTTTCGCCGGCGGAGCTTCTGGCGGCGCTCCGGGCGGGGCCGCTTGCCGATGGGGGTGATGCTGCCTTTGCCCTGGAGCGGATCATCCTTTTTCAGGTGCGGCTTCCCCGGGTGGGTGCTGCTGCCGGAGCCGGGGCTTCTTTGGGGCTGGCGGGGTTGCTGATGCAGACGGTTTTTCGCAATCCCCTGGCGGGGCCGGGGGTGCTCGGTGTGAGCGCCGGGGCCGGTCTGGGTGTGGCTCTGGTGGTTCTGGCCGGAGCGGGTGCCCACTTTGCAGCGCCCACCGTGGCGGCGGCTGCTTTGGGCTCGGCCCTGGTGATCTCCCTGATGATGCTGGTTCACCGCATGGTGGGGCAGCCTGTGGTGGTTCTCGTGCTGGGGCTGCTTTTTGGCTATGCGGCCAGCGCTCTCACGGCGGTGCTCATGGCGGCGAGCCCTGCCCAGGGGCTGGAGCAGTATATTCACTGGAGTTTTGGTTCCTTTGCCCTTCCTCCGGGATGGAAACCCCTGGCGTTGCTTGCGGCGGCCCTGGGAACAACGGTGTTGCTTACGATTCTGGCAGCTCCGATCGATGTGCTGCTTCTGGGAAGCGCCTACGCCGAGAGCAGCGGTATCCACGCCCACCGTCTCCAGGGGGTGCTGCTCCTCTGCGCCGGCCTGCTTACAGCCCTGGTGACTGCCCTGACAGGGCCAATATCGTTTCTCGGCGTTGCCGTGCCTCATTTGGCCCGGGGTCATCTGCGGACCTCCCGGCATCGTCTTCTTCTGCCGGGGGTTGCTCTCTGGGGGGCGGCTATCGCGATTGTGGCAGATCTGCTCTCGCGACTCCCCGGAAGTGATCGCCTCCTTCCCTTGAACGCGGTTCTCTCTGTGGTGGGGGTTCCTGTGGTGCTTCTGACCATTCTGCGGCCCTCCCGCGAGGGGACAGGCCCGGGGGTGGAGTTGTGATGATCCTGGAGGATCTGCGCCTGGGCTACCGCCGAGGCCCCGATGTGGTTACCGTTGCCCGGGCGGAGGTTCTCCCCGGTGAGGTGATCTCCCTGGCGGGGCCGAACGGGGGGGGAAAGACAACGCTCCTGCGGTGCCTGGCGGGGTTGCTGAAACCCCGGGAGGGAATGGTTTTTCTGGAGGAGCGGCCTCTCTACGGATCCCGCTCCTGGAGCCGCGAGGCCCGGGCCCGCCGTCTGGCGGTGGTACTGACCGATCCGGTCTCACCGGCCTATCTGCGTGTGCGCGATGTGGTTGCCCTGGGGCGTCTGCCGCATTGCTCATCCCTCCAGAGTCCCTCGGGACGGGATGCGGCTGTGGACCAGGCCCTCGAGACAACGGGCACACTCCATCTGGCACAGCGATCGCTGGGGCACCTCAGCGATGGCGAGCGCCAGCGAGTGATGATAGCCCGGGCTCTGGCCCAGGAGCCCCGGATTCTTCTTCTTGACGAACCGGCGGCTCACCTGGATCCGCCTCACCAGACGGCGCTTTTTCTTCTTCTGCGTGATCTGGTGGAGCGACAGGTGATCGCTTCGGCGGTGATCGCTACTCATCATCTCCACCTGGCCTTGCACTTCTCCCATCGCCTTTTTCTTCTGGCCGGAACCCTTCAGGGGGAGGGCACGCCCGAGGAGCTCCTGGCGACGGGGGCCGTGGAGAGGGCCTATCCTTCTCCAGGGACAATCACGCTGGATCCCCAACGGGGCTGGTTCATTCCCCGGCCATCCCCTCCAGGGAAGGCAACCCCTCCAGGGAAAGCAGCCCCGGAACTGTAAAAACCACAAGAGAGGCGGAAGAGCTGACACGGAGCGGTTCCTCTGGTAGATTTGGTCCATGCATACGCGCAAAGTCTGGAGATACCTGGTGATTCCCTGCCTCTACGCAGTGGGAATCTTTGGCCTTCTCTACCTTCAATATTCGGGGACTCTCACCGTGCGGCGATCTTTGGGGGATCTGCAGTTTGTGGGGACCCTTGTGGCCGGTGAAGACGAGACCAGTCAGAAGATAACTTCGGCTCGCCTTGATTTCGAGGGCCTCACCTTCCGTTTCTCCGAAGACCATCCCCTGGTGATTACCTCCGGGGAAGATCAGCACCATCTGGTTCCCCGTCGATACGATCAGGAAGAGAACGCCCTGCTCATCACCTTCTCCGACGGGAGCGTGATCCGTTTCGAGATCTCTCCCGGCGAGGGACCTCCGGGCCTCCAGATTCACCCCCAGGAGGGCGGGGCCTGGCCTGAGGAGGGAACAGTGGCTCTCTCGTGGTATCCCGAGGCGACCCTTGAAACCGGTTCCGAGTCGTCGTCGGAAGCCCCGGACTCCCTTCAGCTTCTCCGTGAAGACCGTCAGTTTGTCCTGACCGCCCCACCCCAGTCAGCGATCGACCGGGAATCGCGGCGGATCACCATGCCGCTGAACGCCGGAAGCCGCCTGATCCGCTACGTTGAACGAGACTATGCCGAGATCGATATTATCGAAGCGGCCTTCAGCAGAGACCGTCGCCAGATCAGCGATTCTTTCTATACCGAGACGATCAACCGCTTTATCGACGTGGGATTCCAGGGATGGCACAGCGTCCGCTTTAACGGCGGGTCCGGGACCTGGAACAGGCGCGAGGGTTCTCCCGAGTTCTCCGAGGCGATTCTCACGGCTTATCTGGCCGAGGCATGGAAGCGGGACCAGTACACCACTGCCTTTAACCGCATGCGCCGCGCCGCCGACCAGCATCCGGAATCGGTGGGGCTCCTCTCGGCGGTCTTTCTGGGAAACCTCCGCGACGTCACAGCCCGATTTATCCAGGATGATCAGGAGCGAGCCCGGGAGCTGGCAGGACGGATCGCCGCAGGCGATGCCCGGGTCTTCCAGGAGAAGGATCTCTTCTCCTTTGCCGCGCTCCGGGGGAGCGAGGAGCTCTTCCGGCAAATTCTGAGCTTTGCCCGGGACGTAGACCTGCGCGATCTGGATCAGCGCACGGCCGTGGCCATGGCCGAGGCGGCTCTTGCACCGAACCACCCCACGGAGGCATCCCGGGAAGTTTCCCAGCGTTTTCTCACCCTTGTCCACGACAGGATCGTTCCGGCCATCCGCCAGTACGAGGAGACCTTTTTCATGGAGACCGCCCAGGGAGAGGTGGACCTGCTCTATTCCCTGCGCGCCGGGCGACTTCTGGAACGATACGGCGAACTTCAGGGAGACCTTCTCTACGTGACGGTGGGCCGCAATCTGGTGCTCTCGGCGCTTCGCGTGGCCGACAGCCTGGGCTTTCTGCCTCGCCATCTCTACTTTGAAACAGACGGGTTCACCCGGCAGGAGGGAAGTTTCGGACCGGAAGAGATCTATCCCCTGCTCTCGGACAACCCCTGGTATCCCCGGAAGATCTCTCTCTACGACGATCTGGGAGCGGGGGCATTCATCTGGTCAATTGCTCCCTTTCCTCACATAGAGATTGGACAGGAGCAGTTCCATTTCACCCTGACCTATCCCCGGAACAGGACTCATTATATCATCATGCAGGGGATTCCCCCCTTCCGGTCCATGAACCTCTTTAATCTGCAATGGCGGAACGATCCTTCTTTTGAGCTCTATATCAAGGGACGTCACTACGAACGGAGCACCAACACGCTCATGATCAAATATACCGATAACAGTATTGAGGGCGATATTATCCTGAATTACTGAGCTGAGAGGGTGGGATTTCGGGCCAGGGCTTGAGCCTGGGCCTGGCCCTGGAAAGCCCCGTCCGCACACAAGGGAGAACCATGTCGTTTGATACCATCATGACCGGCCTGGAACGGCCGGTATCGTTCTATTTTATCCGCCATGGCGAGAGCGAGGGCAACGCCCGGGGGATTGTCCAGGGCAGGGAGGACGCGCTCCTTACGGATCGGGGAAGAACCCAGGCAGTCCGGGCAGGCCAGTGGCTCAAGAGCCTGAAAGTCAATCCCGATGCGGTTCGAACCTCGCCGCTTCAGCGGGCCGGGGAAACGGCACGAATCATCACGGGACTGACACCGGACGACGCCCGTTACGGTGTGATTACGGAGTTGCAGGAACTCGATACGGGAATCTTTTCGGGTTATTCGTTGCAGGAGGCCCAGGAGAAGATGCCCCGGGACTACCAGGAGTTCACTGCCCGCAGCTGGGATTCCGTGCCCGGCGCCGAGGGTCGGGTCGCCCTGACCGACCGGGCACTCCGGGTCTGGCAGATCCTGGCAGAGACAGCAAACGCCCTCCCCGCTGACCCTTCCCTGGAATCATCTGAATCATCCCGGAACGCAGAAGAACCCGGGAGAGCAACAGTTCTCTGCGTAACCCACGGCGGACTGATCCAGTGGCTCCTGAAAACAAGCTTCGGCGCTACCCGGGAAGCCCCCCGGGAGTGGATGCCCCTGATCAAGGTATCCAACTGCGGGGTCTTCCAGATTGATCTCAGGCCGGTCCGGACCGTGGACCGCCAGGACAGACCCTTGCGATGGTTCCATGCCCAGTGGAGCCGGATCAACGAGACAGCGCCCCGGGACACCTGAGCCCCGGGCGGCAAACGCTATTCTTCCAGGAGGTCCTCGAACTTCCGGGCTGTATGAAGCTTCTCCACCAGTCCGGGGGTGCGAATCGCCCCGGCGATCTTCCCAAGGGCGGCCAGGTGATCCCCCGGCTCCTGACCCAGCGGATCAACAAGAATAATAACGATTCGTGATACATCGGGAACCTTCTCCAGGGATATCCCGTGACGACTTACGGCCATCATGACCGTGGACTGACTCACCTCGGAAGCGTGGCAATGAAGAAGGATCACCCCAGACATGAGCCGAACCGGTTCTCCCTTGGCAATATCGATCAACTGACGGGCCAGTCGCTCCGGCACCTGCCCTTCTGCATCGGGAATACACCGCAGGGCGTCCCTCACCAGGGTATCCACCTCCCGGTAATCGCCGTCCAGGATCGTCCGCTCCGGAGAAAAGACCCCGATCCCCAAACCGCCGCCATTTCTCTCGTCGCCGCTACTGGCGGCAAGAAGGCGCTCGCTGGCAGAGTAGAGCACCGAGAGGTTGCACTGCCCGTGGCGTCGCGAGAGGACCCCCGGAAGTCGGTCGCCCTTGGGGTTCCAGGCGATTCCGCCCAGGCGCGCCGAGAAGAGGATCACCCAATCCGTTGCCGAGAGCTCCTGCCCGAAGGATTGCACCAGCCCCAGCCAGGATTCGTAGCGGCGAAGCTCCACGCCCACCTCGGGACGAGCCCGGCGGATATAAGACCAGCCTTTCTCGGGAAATGATGGTGACCCGTAGACGATCATCGCTGTGCCGCATTGGGCGGCAAGCTGCTTGATGGTGCCCACCGCCTCGGGGAAACCCACCTCCCGCTCGGCCAGAGGAGGCAGAACAAACCAGATTCGCTTCATGGTGTTCACGGGCTGGACCAGCCGGTTGACCAGAATCTGCCGCGGTGTTCCGTTCACTACCAGATCAAGGATCCGGCCAAAGATGTGGGACCGGCTCCGCTGGTGCCCGTCCCATCCCATAACGAGGGTGGATACACGGTTCTCCCGGACGGCCCGGAGGATTCCGGAACTCACGTTGACGTCGACCGTTGTGAGAGGAGTAACCGGCACATGGGCTGCCAGGGATCGTACCACCATATGCGCCAGCAACTCCTCTCCCCGGGCAACGTGGGCCTCGGCATCGGGACCATCGGGGATCACATGGATGGGGTACATGGGCTCGTGCGATTCGTTATCGCGCAGGTACATCGCCACATCGAGCAGATCAGCCGCAGAATCCTTGTTGATCACCGGAATAAGAACCCGCGAGGGCAATGTTCCGGGGTCCTTCAGTTCGGAATCCCGTGCCTCGGCCAGTTTCTTGCCGGCCCGTTCCGTTACCAGGGGCCCCACAAAACAGGTGATCCCGATCATGACGATCGTACCGGTGATGATTTCGTCGGAGAAGAGCCCCACCTCGTACCCCACCAGGGCCGCCGCAAGGGTTGCCGCGGCCTGGTTCACGCTCATGCCATAGATCAGGAGGGACTCCTGGCGGGAATAACGCAGAAAGAAACCCGAGATGACCGCCGCAAGCCACTTGGTGACAAGGGCTGTGACGGTCATCACGCCGATAACGACCCAGGCCTTGGTGCCCTGGAAGAGGAGTTCCACGTTCACCAGCATTCCCACGGAAAGAAGAAAGAAGGGGATAAAGAGGGCGTTCCCCGTGAAGTGAAGACGCGCCATGAGGCTGCTCTTCTCGGGAATGAGGGAGTTCAGGGTGAGCCCTGCCAGGAAAGCACCGATAATCGGCTCCAGCCCCGCTACGTGGGCCAGATACGCCGAAAGAAAGGTGACTGCCAGCACAAAGACAAAGGCCACAGTTTCGTCGGAGGCGACCTCCCGGAGAAACCATCGGCCAATCCGGGGAAGAAGAACGATCACCGCCACCACATAGAGCGTCATGGTTGCTCCCAGGCGAAGCCAGAACTGGAGCGATGCATCGCCCTCAACAGAAGAGGCGATCACAGCCAGCACCAACAGAGCCAGGGTGTCGGTAATAATCGTTCCCCCGATGGTGGTTGTCACGGCGCGGGATCGCGTGAGCCCCAGCTTGGCCACAGAAGGAAAGGTGAGCAGCGTATGAGAGGAATACATGCTGGAAAGCAGCACCGCCGTGGGCACCGTGAGGGCCATGATCCAGATAGCCAGACCGGTACCCACCGCCAGAGGAATCAGGAAGGTAATAAGTCCGAAGACGATGCTGTGAAGGCGGTTCCGGCGAACCTGATGGAGATCGATCTCCAGCCCCGCCAGAAACATGATCATCAGCAGCCCCACCTCGCCCAGAAGGCGGATCGTGGCATCCCGGGCGATCAGACCGAACCCGTAGGGTCCAAAGATCATCCCTGCCAGGAGAAGCCCCACGATCTCGGGAAGCCGGAGTTTCCGGGCCATGAGCGGAGCCACCAGAATAAGCACCATCACCGATGCAAAAATTAGCACCGGATCGCTGAAGGGAATTTCCATGGGGCGAATAATACATCACTATCTCGTGCAAGAAAAGAAAAACCGCTACAATCGGTCTCCATGGAAACTCTACATACACGTGTGCTGATAGGAAACGATCATGGTGCGGTGGATCTCAAGGTTCGCCTTATAAACCATCTTGAGAAGCGGGGATATACCGTGGAAAACTGCGGCGTTGACAGGGATGACTCCGTGGACTACCCCGATATTGCCCGTCTGGTGTGTACCCGCCTTCTGGAGGCGCCCCGGCAGGAGCAGGAGGAAGGCCCCTTCGATTTTGCCATCCTTTGTTGCGGTACGGGGATCGGTATCAGCATTGCCGCCAACAAGATTCAGGGTATCCGTTGCGCCCTGCCGCAGAACATCTTTGCCGCAACCATGGCCAGGGAGCACAACGACGCAAACGCAATCGCCTTCGGGGGGCGGATCGCCTACGAAGAACCGGTAGAGGCAATGCTCGATGCCTTTATCGACGCCCGCCACCAGGGCGGGCGCCACCAGATCCGGGTTCAGAAGATCATGGACCTCGAAGGCTGACGGGAAAGCTCGCCAGCCCCCTTTGATCAAACCCTCTTGATCAGACTCCTTTGATCAGGTCAGCCAGGGCCTGGGCGGTAAAGCCCATGGCCGACGCTACCTGGGCAGCGGGTCCGCTCAAACCAAACCGGTCAAGGCCAAGAACCCGGTCACGGCTGCCCGTGATCGAAGCCCACCCCGAGGTAACGCCCGCCTCAGCGGCTACCACGGGGACACCCTGGGGCAGAAGAGATCTGCGAAAAGCCTCGTCCTGAGCCTCGAAGAGTTCCCGGCTGATCATGGAAACCACCCGGACGGCCCGGCCGCTCAACTCCGCCGCTTTCAGTGCCAGGGAGACTTCGCTTCCCGTGGCCACAACCACAACCTCGGGGAGCCCGCCCTGTGCCGGCTCCTGGACCAGGTAGGCTCCGCGCCGCAGGGATTCCCGCCAGGAGGGATCGGCCTTGGGAAATACGGGAAGCCCCTGGCGTGTCAGAGCCAGCGCGACGGGACCGTCCTGCTCCATAGCCATGAGCCAGGCCTCGCCGGTCTCCTCGGCGTCGGCAGGCCGCAAAACCACCATTCCCGGAATGGTCCGAAGGGCCTCCACATGCTCAATGGGCTGGTGGGTGGGGCCGTCCTCACCTACAAAGATGGAATCATGGGTAAGAACATAGGTGACAGGAGCCTTCATCAGCGCCGAAAGCCGCGCCGCCGGCCGCAGATAATCGCTGAAAACCATGAAGGTTGCCACAAAGGGACGCAGCCCCCCGTGAAGAGCCATCCCGTTGGCAATCGCCGCCATGGCCAGTTCACGAACCCCGAAGTGGACCGTGCGTCCTGCCGGAGTGTCCCGGGTGAAATCACCATGCTCGGGCAGGGCCGTATTGTTCGAGGGGGCCAGATCGGCCGATCCTCCCACCAGGTTCGGCAGCACCGCTGCCACGGCCTTCAGGGCAGCACCGCTGGCCTGGCGGGTAGCCAGGGTATCACCAGGTTTATACTGGGGAAGCGCGATATCCTTCAGAAGCTCGCGATACCCACCCTGAAGCATCTCCTTCCACTGGGCGTGAAGTCCGGGGTTGGCCGTGGCCCAATCCTGGAAGGTTTGCTCCCACTTCTCCTGGGTTTGGGCCAGTTCATCGCGACGACGGGCAAAAAACTCCTGCGCCCGGGGGTCAACGTAGAACATCGCCTGGGGGTCAACACCGATCGCTTCCTTGGTGGCGGCGATTTCCTCGTCACCAAAGGGCGCTCCGTGGGCGGCGGCGCTCCCCGCCTTGCCGGGCGAGCCCTGTCCGATCACCGATTCGAGCACCACCAGGGTGGGGCGCCTGGTATCGTTCCTGGCCTCACCTGCGGCACGGCGGATTCCCTCAATATCGTAGGCGCTGCAGGAGAGGACCTGCCAGCCGTAGGCGGCATACCGGGCTGCAACATCCTCGGTAAAGGCCAGGTCCGTGGACCCCTCAATGGAGATTTTGTTGGAATCGTAGAAGACGATCAGTTTTCCCAGCCCCAGATGCCCCGCCAGGGAACTGGCCTCGCTGGAAATCCCCTCCATGAGACAGCCATCACCGACAATCCCATAGGTGTAGTGATCCACCACGCGGTGGTGGGGTGTGTTGAACCGGGCCGCCAGCATCTGCTCGGCCACGGCCATTCCCACGGCGTTGGCAAAACCCTGGCCCAGAGGGCCTGTGGTGGTCTCCACTCCCGGGGTGTGGCCGTATTCGGGATGCCCTGGAGTTTTGCTGTCGAGCTGACGGAAGGCCTTAAGATCCTCCAGCGAGAGATCGTATCCCGCCATGTGGAGGAGCGAATACAGAAACATTGAGCCGTGGCCAGCCGAAAGAACGAACCGGTCCCGGTTTTCCCACTGCGGATTCCGGGGGTTATGGTTCAATATCTCGCCGTAGAGAAGCGCTCCCAGTTCCGCCATTCCCAGGGGCATTCCGGGGTGCCCCGAGTTTGCCGCCTGAACAGCATCCATGGTGAGAGTTCTCACCGATCGGGCAACAGCCTCCAGGGCGGTATTATCCATAATCTGTGTCATAATCGAGTCTCCTCAGGGGAAAAAGATTGTAATGTGAACATCGTATCACGAAGAAGGGTTTTATGAGAACGGTTGCACCAGGCGGCACCCTGCGCAAGGGGCACCCCCGGGGGAGGTCCAGAGGCTATCAGTGAGCAGGCTCCCTTCGGGGTTGCTGCCTCGCACGAATCGCCTGAAGCTCCTCGGGGGTAAGCGTGGCCTTCTCGGGGATCCGGGGAGGACGAGAGCGAACCCAGGGTTCAACCAGAGTCCGCTGGGAAAAAAGCCCCACCATGACGCCAAAGCGGGTGGAGATCTCCTTTTCCCGAAAATCGTAATCCACGCCGCTGATGACGCTCAGGGGTGTTCCCGGAAGGGCAATCATGCCAAGCGCACCCAGGGACCCTTCGGGGGAGAAGGTTGCTCCCACCTGAAGAAGGCGCTCCACGGGCAGAGCCTCCAGGACGCGCTGTTGTGTATCCAGTTCCTGCAAAAGGCCCCCTTCGGTTTTCAGGAGTGTAGTTTTGTACCGCAAGGCCCGATCCTCGGCCCGGCGATGCAGGACAACCGCCTCCTTGAGTTGCTGTTCCACCCGGGCCAGACGCTGGTAGGCCTGCGCCAGCTCGCGCTCCAGATCCCGAAGGGTCTCGGCGGCGATGCTCTCCCGTTCAGGGAGGGCAGGAACGGGCTCCCGGGAAGGCCTCACCACCGGGGAGGGCACGGCCGGAGGGTCGGGGTCACGAACCTCGGGAAGACGGATCTCCGGGGGCCGCGCTTCGGGTTGGCGTGCTTCGGGTTGGCGGGCTTCGGGTTGGCGGGCTTCGGGTTGGCGTGATTCGGGGGGTTGCCGAACTACAGGGGGGATCGCCTGGGCAAGGTGCTGCTGGGCACCAAGGGGCACCCCGCCCTGCACGACCAGGACCAGGACCAGGGGCAAGAGAATCAGAACAACCTGTCGGACCGCTTGATCTTTCACGGGTCTCCCTCTTCTCCCTGGTATCGGCATCGCCCCCCCTCCCCTTGATACCTCTTCAGTATAGTCTAATTCTATCGCTCAATTTCGAAAACTTGTTACGGGAGCAGGAATAATCCCCCCGCGCCGAACCAGGCCGGAACAGGAATACTCCCCCACGGGCATAATCGGGGCCCGGCCCAGGAGGCCCCCGAACTCGACCCAGTCCCCGGCCACACCGCCGGGAACGGGAATCAGGCGAACCGCCGTTGTTTTGTGGTTCATTACGCCGATCGCCATCTCGTCGGCGATAATTCCCGCCAGGGTATCGGTGGAGGTAGTCCCGGGCAGGGCGATCATGTCCAGACCAACCGAACAAATGGCGGTCATGGCTTCCAGTTTCTCCAGGCTCAAGGCCCCGGATTCGACAGCCGCGGCCATTCCTTCGTCTTCGCTGACCGGCAGAAAGCTTCCCGAGAGGCCTCCCACGTGGGAGCTGGCCATGAGACCGCCTTTCTTTACCGCATTATTGAGGAGCGCCAGGGCCGCCGTCGATCCGGGAGCTCCCACGGACTCAAGCCCCATCTCTTCCAGTATTCGCGCCACGCTGTCTCCCACGGCCGGGGTCGGCGCCAGGGAAAGGTCCACAATCCCGTGGGCCACGCCCAGGCGGTCCGCCGCCATATCCAGCACCAGTTGTCCGATCCGGGTGATCTGGAAGGAAGTTTTCTTGATCACCTCGGCAAGTTGATCCAGGGTCGCTTCGGGATACTGGTGGATTGCAGATTGGACCACCCCGGGACCGCTGACTCCCACGTGGACCACCGTATCGGGGTTGCCCGGCCCGTGGAAGGCTCCTGCCATAAAGGGGTTATCCTCGGGGGCGTTGGCAAAGATGACCAACTTGCTGCAACCGAAACCGCCACGGTCGCGGGTTCGCTCGGCCGCTTCCTTGATCGCTGCAGCGGCGCGGCACACGGCGTCCATGTTGATCCCCGCCCGCGAGGAAGCCACGTTGATGCTGGCACAGACCTTCTCCGTGGTGGCCAGCACCGCCGGAATGGCGCTGATGGTCTGCTCGTCGGCGGGGGTCATGCCGTGGTGCACGAGCGCAGAAAAACCACCCAGGAAGTCCACCCCCACCTCTTTTGCCGCCCTGTCCAGGGTCTCGGCGAAAAAGAGGGGGCTCACCGAACGAGGTCCCGCCGTCCCTCCGGCCTGATAGGATGCGCCCAGGACCATGGCGATGGGGGTGATGGATATCCGCTTGTTGATGATGGGCACGCCCAGTTCGGCCTGAATCTGATCGCCCACACGCACCAGGTGCGCTGCCGAGCGGGTGATCTTGTCATAGATGCGCCCCGCCGCTTTTCTGCCGTCCGAATCGGCACAATCCAGGAGGTTGATCCCCATGGTTATGGTTCGCACATCCAGGTTTTGCTCCGCGAACATGCGCAGGGTCTGGTCAATTTCCAGGGGTGAGAAAAACACGATTAACTCCTTGGGAGGGGATTACACACGATGCATCGCGGTAAAGACGTCTTCATGCTGCAGCGTGACCGATACATCGATCTCGTGACCCAGGGCATCAAGATCCTGGCGCAGCTGGTCGAGGGATATGGTCATTCCCGCAAGATCCACCAGGGTAATCATGGTGAAGAACCCCTGCATGATGGTTTGACTGATATCAAGAATGTTGACCGAACGTTCGGCAAAGGCCACGCTCACAGCGGCGATGATGCCGGGTTTATCCTTCCCGACAACGGTACAGACAGCTCTCATTTCATATGCTCCTTCCCGGGGAGTGTAGTAATTCTTTTCCTTCCTGTCAGCCTGTGAAGCAGGACGTTTCGTCCTGGGAGTGTTATATTTCGCCCTAGGGACCTCTCCCGAAAAGCTCCATCACGGGAACTTCTTTCGGGAGCAACCGGTCCCGGAAGGAGATAGTGTGAAACAACTCGGCACCATTCTGCTCATGATTCTTGTTCTTGCTGTGATGGGTCTCACCATGGCGGGATGCGCCAGCGCACCCGAACCGGAGCCCGAAGCAGCTCCCGAGGCCCCTCCCCTGGAAGAAGAGCCCCCGGCTCCGCCGGAAGAACCGGATACGCCGGAAGAGCCCGCCCCCCCCGAGGAGAGCCCCCTGGTTCAGCAGACCCGGGAAAGCCGGACCCGGACACTGGGCCGAAAGGAAGAAGCCCTGGGCGTCCGCGCCGACGTGGCCCAGCGGGAACAGTTTCAACATGGAGAGGAGCTCACCGAAGCAGCCGAGGCGCACCTGGCCCGGGAATCCTACCAGGAAGCCCTGACAGCCTTCGAGGAAGCCCTGGAAGCCTTCACCCAGGCCTACGAAAAAGCCCGGGAACAACGGGATCAGGCCCGGCGATCGCTCCAGGACCTGGATTCCCGCCTGGAAGACGCCTCGCGACGTCTGGAAACGATGCAGGAAGATCTGGAGGCCGACGATGAATAAACATCTTTTCAGCCTGCTCTTCTTGCTGCTCTGCACCCTGATGCTGGCGGTACCCTCGGCGACAGCGCAAAACCTCCTGGAGGACAATCCCCACGCCCGCCGTGCCCGGGATCTGCGCCTGCAGGCAGAACAGCTCATGGAGGAGGGGCTCTACGAACAGGCCATGGCCCTCGTAGCCGAAGCAGAACAGGAACGGGAACGGGCCATAGTCTGGGCCGAGGAACAGGTCTGGGCCTTCCGGGCCAACAGCATGCGCAACCGGGCCCGGGAACAGCTGATCTATGCCACCAGGATAGACGCAGCCACCCACTACCCGGAAGAACACGCCCTGGCCAGGGCTACCATGGAAGAGGCAGAAGAGCATTTTGCAGAACGCCGTTTTGAGGAGAGCTTTCCCCTCTTTCGCCTGGTACGGGACACCATCTCTCCGTTGCAGCCCGTGCGGGAGGCCCGGGAACCACGCCAGGAGATGATAACCCCGCCCCTGGAGCGGGATACCCTGCCCGCCGCCTACGTGGTGCGCCTGATCCCCGAACGGAGAGATTCCTTCTACCGGATCGCGGGCTACGATTTTGTCTACGGCGACAGCTCCCTCTGGCCGATCCTCTACGAGGCCAACAAACACATTTTGCAGGATCCCGAAAACCCCCGCCTGATCCAGCCAGGCATGAAGTTCCGCATCCCCAACCGCCCCGGCGAGGAGCGCCAGGGGGTATGGCAGCCGCCGGAGAAATAACTCCCGGCACCACCGGCAATCCCGGCAGTCCCGTCACACCCTGTGACCGGGACTGCCCATCACCGGAGCGGGAACATCCTCCGCAGGGCATCCCCTGCAGGTTGTACAAGATTCCCTCCAACGGGTACCATGCCCGCCATGAACAAACGGATTGCCGTGCTGGCAGGAGACGGGATCGGTCCCGAGGTGATGGAGCAAGCCCTTCGGGTGCTTGCAGCGGTGGAGCAACGCTTCGGCGTAACCTTCAAGACAGACGCCGCCGATGTGGGCGGAGCAGCCCTGGACAACCATGGAACGGCCCTTCCCCGGGAAACGGTTGATCTCTGCCGCGAGAGCGACGCCATTCTCTTTGGCTCTGTGGGTGGCCCCAAATGGGAGCATCTGCCGCCGGAAGAGCAGCCCGAGCGGGGTGCCCTGCTCCCCCTGCGAAAGACCTTCGGCCTCTTTGCAAACCTTCGGCCCGCCATCGTCTTTCCCCAGCTGGTGCACGCCTCGCCCCTCAGAGAGGATCTCCTCGAGGGCGGCCTGGACGTGGTGGTGGTGCGGGAACTCACGGGCGGAATCTACTTCGGCACGCCCAAAGGGCGCGAGGGAGACAAGGCCTTCGACACCCTGGTCTACCACCGCTCCGAGATAGAACGCATAGCCCGGGTAGCCTTTGAAGCAGCCCGGAGCAGAAACAAGCGCGTAACCTCCATAGACAAGGCCAACGTTCTTACCTCCATGGTCCTCTGGCGCGAGGTGGTAACCGAGGTGGCCCGGGATTATCCCGATGTGGAACTCACCCACATGTACGTGGACAACGCCGCCATGCAACTGGTGCGGGAGCCCCGCCAGTTTGACGTGATCCTGGCAGGGAACATGTTCGGCGATATCCTCTCCGATGAGGCAGCCATGCTCACAGGCTCCCTGGGAATGCTCCCCAGCGCAAGCCTCGCCGAAGGCTCCTTCGGACTCTACGAACCCTCGGGAGGCAGCGCCCCCGATATCGCGGGCAAAGGCGTGGCAAACCCGATTGCCCAGATTCTCTCGGCTGCCATGATGCTCAAATACAGCTTCGGCCTGGACCAGGCCTGCCAGGCGATCTTTGACGCCGTGGCGGCTGTGCTGGATGAGGGATACCGAACCGGCGATATCGCCCGCCCCGGAGACACCCTGATCGGCACCGACGAGATGGGGCGGCGCATCGCCGAAAAGGTCAGCGCCTGCGCAGGGTGAGCACCGGGAGCAGCGCCACCGCCGGGGTCAGCCCGAGTGGCGCCGGCCAAGCTCGCTGACAACAGTCTCCAGACGGATACCCTCCTGCTCCAGCAGCACCATGGTGTGGTAGAGCAGGTCCGCCGCTTCGCCGATGATCTCCTGACGATCCTCGGCGAGGATCAGCTCTACCGCCTCCTCGCCTGTCTTTTTCCGGATCTTTCCGGGCCCCTTGGAGAAGAGGTGGGTGGTGTAGGATCCCTCGGGCATGGTCCTGCGCCGCTCTGCGATCAGGTCGGCCAGCGGCGAGAGAACCGGCAGAACCAGATCGTCCCCGGGCCGTTCTTCTTCCGGAGTGACACCGGAATGTTCCCGGGACGGAGCATCCCCGGGGCCGCTCGGAGCTCCTTCAGATCCTTCCAGAAGATTTACCTGATACCAGGCCTCCTCCGGCCCTGGCCGAAAGGAACCGCACTGGACCCCTCCGCCCCGGTAGGGAAGAACCCGGCCGTTTTCCGGCATGACAACCCAGAGCTCACCCTGCTCCAGGGTCTTGGCACGGCTCTTCTCGTTGCACCCCAGCACCGCTTCGACAATCCCTCCGGCATCGACTACAATAAGCCGGGTCATGACCTGTCCTCCCGGGCGGCAACAATCCCCAGAGCCTCCTCCAGAGAGAAGGCGCCCTCGTAGAGCGCCCGTCCCACGATAAAGCCCTGGAGCTCCTGTCCCTCCTGGAGGATCGTCTCGGTATCGGCCGTTGCGGCAATTCCTCCCGAGAGAATCACCGGCAGCGACGTGGCACGGGCCACCTCGACGGTACCAGCCACGTCGGGACCGGAGAGCATCCCGTCCCGGGCGATATTGGTGTACTCCACCGCCGCGAGGCCGATCTCGCCGGCGATTCTGGCCAGCTCCGTGGCCAGGACTCCCGAGGATTCCTGCCAGCCCGCCACCTGGACGCGTCCGTCCCGGGCGTCGATGGACGCAAGCATCCGTTCACCCCGGTGGTCTCCCGCCGCCCAGCGGGCCACCAGATCGGGGTTTCGGGCCAGGACGGTGCCCACAATCGCGTAGTCGATCCCCAGATCCAGAATCCGCTCCAGCGCATCCTGATCCCGAACTCCGCCTCCAACCTCCAGCCGGCAGGAGACACCTCGCCGTATCCGGCCTATCGTGTCCAGGTTGCTGCCGCTTCCCCGGGCAGCGTCGAGATCGACCAGATGAATCCGCTTTGCCCCGGCCTCCTCGAAGCTTCGGGCTACGTCCAGGGGATCGCCGTCGTAGACGGTACTCTCCTGATACGCTCCCTGGCGCAAACGGACACACCGGCCCTCGATAAGATCTATCGCGGGAATAATCTCCATGTTCATTATCTGCACTCCTTTATTTCGAACCGCCGCATGGTGGCCCGGCAAATCCCTGGGCGTCTCGCCGGGGGTCCGTCCTCAGACCAGATCCCGGAAGGCCCGTTCGTACTCCCCGAGGCCATGGAAGGCCACGGAGGGGACGGAAAACTCCTCAATCTCAAAAAGATCCCGATACTCCCGGGGGTCTCTGCCCTCCCGGGCTGCCAGAGCCGTGATCGCCGCTCCCAGAGAGGTGGCCTCCTCAATATTCGTCAGAAAGAGGGGAGAATCGGGGAAAAAGGCCGCCAGGAGGGCGTTGTAATCCCGGTTATTCCGAAAGCCCCCTTCGGTAAAGAGCGAAACCCCCGGAGCAAGACCCACCCGCTCCAGGGCGGTTTTGCTTTGCAACGCCAGAGAGAGATTCAGCACCGCGTAGGCCCTGGGCAGATCCTGCAAGATGGGAGGAACCACCCGCCCCTGCCGGATATCCTCCAGAAGGTACTCCCGCCCCTCGTCGATAATCCGGGGTCGGGAATCGGGAAACTGCCCTGTCCCGGGTACAACCCCGGGAATGATAAACTGGTGACACCCCTCGATAACCCGCTGGTAGAGGGCCGTGTTAAAGGGAGGAAGGTCGTGGTCACCGTGGAACTGCTCAAGGATTTCCCGGTAGGTCCCGAACTCGAGCCCTCCCAGGAGAATGGTGGTCTTTACGGGATCGCCGAAGGCGGAAATATTGTAGAACACCGATTTTCCCACCTCGTCGGGACGAAAGGTCACGGGGCCTGTGGTGGGGTGCATCGCCACGCACCAGGTGCCGGTGCTGTTCAGGACAAACCGCTCGGACCCTTTCCTGAGCAGGTAGGGCAAAAGCGAGGCGTTGCTGTCGTGGATGCCCGTGGCAACGGTTGTCTCTGGGGAGAGGCCCCGGCTGCGGGCCACCTGGGGAAGGACCGTCCCTGCCGGACACCAGGGGCTCCGGGGCTCCGGGGGAACAGCCCCTTCGAGCCCCACCCCGGCCAGAACCTGGGCATCCCAGGACCAGGAGGAAAAATTCCACAGGTAGGTGTGGCACCCTGCGTAGGTATAGTCAGAACTGTGCTGACCCGTGAGAAGCCAGGCAAAATACTGAGGCAGAAAGAGCGCATGCCGAACCCGGGCAAACTCCTCGGGCCAGCGGGAACGGCAAAAAAAGGCCAGCTTGGCGGGGTTGATCAGGGGCTTGAGCTCCACCGTGGCGGTGCGCTGCTGCAACTCCTCCCGGGATGCCCCCAGGGCGTCAAAAAACTGCTGATGCAGCTCCTGCGGTGGCTGATGCGTATAGGACACCAGGGGACACACCGGGATCCCCTGGTCATCAAGAAAGACCATCGACGCCCCGTGGGTGGTGATCCCGATGGAAATGATCGAATGGTCCCGAGCAAGCTCTCCCAGGGTATCAAGAAACCACTCCTGGATCGCTTCCAGGGGCTCTACCTCCACCCCCTCCTGCAGGAGCGTATCAAAATGGCGGTACCGGCGATCCACGACGTTCAAAGTGCGGTCGTAGATCAGAACCTTTTTGTTCGTCTTGCCCACATCGAATACTGCTAGTGCGTCCTTGGCCATGGGGCTATTGTAAACGGTCCTTCTCCTTGCCACAATGAGAAACCATGAAACCGATAACACCTCTGGAGGCAGCTCGCCGGGAGCTGCTTCGCCGTGACCAGGCCCTGCGGGGATCGGGCCACCACGGATCGAACGGGGCCGGGTATATCGACCTGACCAACAGCAGCTTCTCCGCCGGGGGCCTCTCCTTTCCCGAACCATGGTACCAGGCGAGCTGGGAGCGGTGGCGAGCCCGCCGGGAATACCGGCCCTCGGGAGCAGGCGATCATGAAACCCGCCAGGGAATCGCCCGCTATCTGGAAGCCGACGGCCTTCCCGCAGGGCCTGACCAGATCCTGCTCACCAGCGGCTCCAGCGTCTCCTATTCCCTGATCTTTCAGCACCTGCGGGAGGAGCATCCCCGCCGCAACGCCCTGGTGGCCCTGCCCGTGCCGGGCTATCCCCTCCTGGAGGAGGTGGTCACCTCGGCAGGCCTCTCGCCCCTGGGATATCACCTGTCGCCCCGGGAGGGCTTCAGTTGCCTGGCCCCGGCTATCGAGACGGTCCTGCGCCACGATCCTCTGGCACTGGTCCTGGTCTCGCCCAATAATCCCACGGGAGCGATCTATCCCCCGGAAGAACTCCGGGAGCTTTTCAGAGTCTGCTCCTTGCGGGGGTGCAGCCTTCTCTGCGATGAGGTTTTCAGCAGCTTCCGGCCCCCCGGAACCGCCCTGCCCCGGCCCGCCACGTTTGCCCGGGAAAGCGAGCTTCCCCTTTTCACCCTGAACGGGCTTTCCAAACTCTGCGCTGCCCCGGAGGTCAAGTTGGGATGGATCGCGATCCACGGGGCCCCTGCCCCGGTTGATCGCGCCCGGGACCGCCTCGATACCCTGCACGACACCTACCTCACCGTCTCGGGCTTTGCCGAGGCGGCGGGGCTGATCTTTCTCTCTCCCGAAGCAGCTTCGGACCGGGAGACACTGGCCCGAACCGTTGGAAGGCGGCGCTCTCTCGCCCGGGAACTCCTGGCAACCCTCCCCCAGACATCCTTCCCGGGGGAGTTCACCCCGGGAGGCGGAATCCACCTGCCCTTTCGCCTGGAAGCAACCTTCTGCGCCCACCGGTTTGGAACCCTGGACGACGAAGCGATCGCAATCCGGCTCCTCCATGAAACGGGGGTGCTGGTTCATCCGGGCTACCTCTACGGCCTGGACCGCTCCGTGACGGGGGAGCTGGACCCCTGGTTTGTCGCGACCTGCCTCAACAGGGAAGAGACACTCTCCCGGGGGTTTCACCGGCTGGCACAGGGTATCCCGGGAACGGTGAGCCCCGACGACTCTTGCCCGGAGATCCCCTTGCCCGGAGAGACTTGACTTTTTGCACCATCATAGTAGTTTATTGTCCAACAGGAGAGTAACAATGCAATTTCAGGAAAATATACGACCCTACGGCGCGTCCGCCGTGGCAGAACGAAGCGTTCTGCGAAACGTCTACATCTGGATGACCCTGGGCCTGGGCATTACCGGTGCCGTAGCACTCTACGTTGCAGGGAACCCCCAGCTGATCAGAACGATCATCATGAACCGGGGCCTCTTCTTTGGTATCATCATTGCCCAGCTGGCTTTGGTCTTCCTGCTGTCTGCCCGCGTCCATGCCATGAGCCCCACAGCGGCAACCCTGGCCTTTGCCGGCTATTCCGTCTTGAACGGGGTGACCCTCTCGACGATCTTCCTGGTCTACACCGCCGCCAGCATCAGCCAGGCCTTTTTTGTGGCCGCCGCAACCTTTGGTGTCCTGAGCTTCTACGCCGTGACTACCAAGCGGGATCTGGGAGGCCTGGGGCAATATCTCTTTGCCGGCCTCATCGGTCTGATCATCGCCTCGGTGGTGAACATGTTTCTGGGAAGCTCCTCTTTCGAGTACGCCATCTCCTTTTTCGGGGTCTTCCTCTTCATGGGGCTCACCGCCTACGACACCCAGATCATCAAGAACTGGAGCCGCCAGCTGGGAAGCTCCGCCGACGAGGCTGATTACATGCGGGTCTCCATCATGGGAGCCCTCAAGTTGTATCTGGACTTTATCAACCTCTTCCTTTTTCTGTTGAGGTTCATGGGAAACCGCCGCTAGGCCGCCCCGGCCTGTGTATCGGAACCCCCTTCATGGAGGACGCGCCGAGGGCGGGTCCTCTTTTTTTTGCTCTGGCGGCCTCCCTGCGCGCCCCACGGCAAAGATCACACACCGCAGGTCTCAGGCCGCCCGTGGCAGGACAGACCAGCCCCGGTCAATCTTGAAAAAATCTTCACCTTGAGAAGACGGTTCCCTGACATGCCTCCACTACAATCGAGATATCATTTTTTGAGGAGGACTGGACATGAAGAGTATTGTGAAAAAGATGGTTGTTCTCGCTGTGGCAGCGTCTGCCCTGACCCTGGCCTTCGCAGCCTGCGAACCTATTGAAGAGGGCGAGATGGATCAGCTTCCTGCCGAACAGCCCCTGAACTGACCCAAAGGGACCGACGGAATCTTGCACAACAGCCCCGCTGCGGCCGAGGTCACCTCTCGCCGGAGCGGGGCTCTTTTTTCGGAAACCCTGAAAACCACCTTCGAGTGAGCGCCCCTTCTTTCTCAGTCAATCTTGATTCGCTTCACCGGACCCTTGTTTTTTATCATATCGAAGATCTTCCTGATGCTCTGGGTCTCGGGGATACGGCACACGATCTGAATCTCGGTCTCGCTGGTATCCACCACCTCCTCGATGGCGATCTTCTTGACCGCCACGGCATCACGAACAGCTTTGGTGATGTCCTTGATCACCAGATTCCTGGAATCAAAGATCACCGTGATAATTCGCATATCCTGGCGAACCAGAAAAAGATCCTCGATCCGTTCCATGACGTGAAGGTTGAAAAAGAGCAGCACCGTCATGATCAGTCCCAGAAGGTAGAAGCCGGCACCAAACACAAGACCCACCACCGAGATGGTCCAGATGGATGCCGCCGTGGTGAGCCCCCGCACGTTGAAACCGAACTTGAGGATTGCTCCACCACCCAGAAAGCCGATTCCGCTGATTACCTGGGCGGCCATGCGCCCCGGATCGCCCCCCATGGCGGCATTGGCAAAACGAAGGGGAATAAGCTGCGAAAGAAGCATCACGCCGCAGGCCCCCAGGGCCAGGATCATGTGGGTTCGCATTCCTGCGGGCTGGTTGCTCCAGGCCCGCTCCAGCCCCACCACCAGGCCGGCCAGAAGGGCAAAGCCCAGGCGCATCGCCATAACCCAGGCCGAGGTAATGGGAAAATTGAGAATTGGATCAAGCATTGGATCGGTTAACATAGCTCCAATTTTAGCCGATCCACCGAACCACGTCTATTGGAGCCCCTGCTGGCACCCTGGTGTCGCGTCGTGGCATTGCGTCCTGGTATCGCGCCCTGGCATTGCCGATGGCCTCCAGCCGTTAACCTCTAGCGGCGGATCATGCGGCGCCCCTCATAAAAAAGCGTAATGGTTCCTGTCGATTCCGACAGGCAAATTGCCAGAACATCGGCCACGGCAGTTATCCCCAGGGCTGCGGCATGGCGCGCACCCAAACCGGACTCCATCTCGCCGGGATCCGGTTTTCCCGAGAGATGCATCCCGGCGGCCCCGATCGTTCCATCGCCAGCCACAAGAAACGCCCCGTCGATCTTGGCCAGTTCCTTCACCGTCTCGGTCAGACTGGGATCGAGAATATTTCGAGCCTCCCGGGGATGCCCCGCAAAGGGATTCAGAATCATCTGCTGGCTGTGCTGCTCCAGTCGGGAATCGTCACCGATAACGATAATCGTTCCCAGGGGTTTGCCCTCCCGACCCTGAAGCGCCAGCTCCGCCGCCAGGTGAAGCGCCCGGATCACCACCTCCAGAAGAACCCCCTGGGGGAGATGTGCCGGAGAGAGGCCCCGGGGCACCTGCAACTCCCGCGCCACATCGACCAGACGAACCGCATCGAGCCCTCCCTGGTGATCGCGGCCCGAAACCAGAATGACCTCGCTCTCGGCGGTGACAACTCCCGTGGCGATCAAGGGGAGCAAGGTGAGCGTGGCAAGCCCCCGACCGTCCTCGGGAAACCGTTCAGTGGGAATGACCCGCACGGGAGAGTCTTCCCGGGGAGGCACAGGCCCCACGAGAATGGTCCGTTCCGCCAGAGGTGACTCTGCCAGAACCCCCAGGAGACGCATAATCCGGGGATTGGTCACGGCCACCACCACGGGGTTGCGGGGAAGCACCCGGGCAAGCTCCGCGGCATACTCCACCGTGGCCGCCGTAACGGTGAGGGTCCGCACCGTCACTGGGGCGGATTCCTCGCCGCTGCCGCACAGAAGAGTCCGCACCTCCCGAGGAGAGCCTGCCGACGTCACGGCATCCACCGCCCCCTCGGCCTGCAGACGCCGTGCCACAGCGGCCATCACCGAGAGGTGATCCCTGGCCGGCCCCACCATAAGCGTCACCAGCCGCACCGGAGGCTCCCGTCCGTCCCAATCGACCCCGGAGGGACACACTCCCAGAGCCAGGGCCGTCTCGCTCAACTCCTCCCACATGGCGTGGGGCATGGCCACCTCATCGGATACACGGCTCGAGAGAGACCCTTCCCGCTCCAGTACAGCCGCCAGGACCTCCCGGGCCGATATTCCCGTTGTTCCGGCCATCTCTCCCACGAGATGCTCCAGCACCTCGTCTCTCGAAACAGGAGACGTGAAGAAAGCAACCACCACCGGAGAGGGAACGCCCGTCACGACGCACCTCCCCGATGCGTCCGAAGGTACACCCGGGCCTCCCAGGGCCTGAGAAGCCCCGTCTCTCCTGGAGCTGAATAGTTGCTCAAGGCCAGAGCCGTCTCCTCCCCGACCAGGTCACCCCCGGCCCCGGAGGGAAGCCGCTCCTCTGATCCCGAGAGGTTTACCCAGATGTATGCCCGCTCCGGCCCCTCCCCGGCCTGGGCAATTTCGCCCCCGAGATCCCGCCAGGGCGTGAGATCGCGACAAAATCCGAAAAGCGGCGATTCCTCATCCACCGGGACCAGGGAGAATCCTCCCCGGCGCAAAACCTCGTGACCCTTTCGGAGAGCCAGAAGGCGCCGAAAAAAGGCCAGCACCGAACCCGGGGCCCCCTCCCCGGCCTGGGCCCGGGCGTTCCAGCGAGGATAATCGGGGTTCAGGGGAAACCAGGGCTCACCCCGGCTGAAACCCGCCTGTTCCTCCGATGACCACTGGAAGGGGGTCCGCCCGTTATCCCGCGCCTCATGACGAATCCGCTCGAAGGCGGCATCCCTCGCCATCCCCCCGGCACAAAGCGCCTCCAGAGCGTTGATACTCTCGATATCCTGAAGCTCCCCGGGGGATGCCAGGGGATAATTTGCCATGGCGATCTCGTCACCCTGGTAAATGACAGGAGTTCCCCGCTGGAGGTAAAAGGCTGTGGCCAGGGCCGTGGCGCTCTCGTAGCGATACTCCCGGGGATCACCAAACCGGGAGACAACCCGGGGTTGATCATGGTTCGAGAGGTACAGGCTGGGCCAGGAGGGCTCCTGCAGCTCACCCTGCCACCGGGCCGTGACCTGACGGAGCGCCGAGATCCGCAGGGGCCGGGGATCCCAACGCCCGCCAGGCCCGTGATCAACGGCAAGGTGATCAAAGAGCAGCACCATGTCCAGAGCAGGACCCTCGGGCCCCCCGCCGGTATAGGCCCGGGCCGCCTCGGGGGATATCCCCGGGGTCTCCCCTACCAGGAGAAGCTCCTCATGATTCTTCCTCTCCCGGGACAGATCCCGACGGAACTCCTGAAGCCAGGGGAGCACCCGGGGACCATCGATAAAATACCCCGCCGGAGACTCCCCGGGAGGAATCGATGGCAGCCCCTGGCGCTTCGAGATAAGGTTGATCACGTCCATACGAAAACCGTCCACCCCGCGATCAAGCCAGAACCGGGCAACTCCGGCAAGAGCCTCCCGCACGGCAGGATTCTCCCAGTTCAAATCAGGCTGCTGGGCCGCAAAGAGGTGCAGGTAATACTGCCCGCGCCGGGGACACCAGGTCCAGGCGGGAAGGCTGAAAAAGCCGCGCCAGTTATTGGGCAGCCCCCCCTCGGGCGGGGCATCGCGCCAGATGTACCAGTCGCCGTGGGGCCCCCGGGGGTCATCCCGGGAAGAGACGAACCAGGGATGGAGATCACTGGTATGATTGAAAACGAGATCCAGCAATACCCTGATCCCCCGCCCCTGGGCAGCTTCAATGAGCTCATCCATATCGGCCAGGGTGCCAAAGAGCGGATCGATATCGCAGTAGTCGCTGATATCATAGCCGTTATCTACCTGGGGAGAGAGAAAAACCGGCCCCATCCAGATCGCATCCACCCCCAGATCCTGCAAATAGGGAAGCTTCTCCGTAATTCCCCGAAGATCCCCCAGACCGTCACCGTTGGTATCGTGAAAACTGCGGGGGTAGATATGGTAAATTGCACCATCTTGCCACCAGGATTGTCCATTCATGGGGCAATTCAATCAGGAAAGAGCCTTCCTGAACAAGCCCGTCGGGGAGCAAAAACCGCCCCCCGGAAGAGGATCGGGTGCCCCGGGGAGGCGGCGATGAACCAAAAAAAAGCCGTCGCCCCGGAAAACTTCCGGAACGACGACCGCAGTCGGTCAGCAGGAACCTGCTGTGGTTTTTCTGTGCAGAACGGTACCGGCGAGGCTACTTCCCGGCAGCCTTCTCAGCCTCCTTATCGTCCTCCCTGATCATCTTGAAGAAGGAGATCGCCACCAGAATCAGCACACCCATGAGCGGAAAGGCCGCCACGATCGAGGTGGTCTGCAGGGGCTGCAGGGCGTTAAAGAGCAAGAGCGAGACCGAGATTGATCCCAGCACCAGAGCCCAGAAGAAAGAGTTCCAGCGAGCAGGCTCGTCTTCTTCCTTAAGCTCTTTGGTACAAACCGACGCCAGGGTGAAGGCGATAGTGGTCTGGCCGGTAACCATGGAGATGAAGGCCAGAAGCACAAAGGCTGCCAGAACAATCGACCCCAGGGGAGCTGCCGCGACACTCTCAACGATAGCCCAGGAAACGCCCACGTTGTCAAAAATCTCGATCACATTCAGGGCGGGACCGGAGAACGACTCGGGACGGGTTGCACTCAGGAAGAGCCCCATGGAGTGATTTCCAAGGATTGCAAAGAAGATCCAGGACCCCAGGGTTCCCCAGAAGACAGACCCCAGCACGGTCTGGCGGATCGTCCGGCCCCGGGAAATCTTGGCGATATACAACCCCATGGCAGGAGCGTAGACAACCCACCAGGCCCAGTAGAAAACCGTCCACCACTGAGGATGCTTGGACTGTCCCACCGCGTCGGTCCAGAAGCTCATGATCATGAAGTTCTGGAAGATCGTTCCCACGGCAGAGGTGGTATGGTTCACGATGAAGAGGAAATGTCCGCCGAAGAAAAGCAGGAATCCCAGCACACCAAAGGCCAGATAGATGTTCAGATCCGACATTCGTCGAATACCCCGCTCCAGACCAAAGAGCAAGGTGAAGCCGATGCTCAGGGTCCAGGTGGTGATCACGATGATCTCCAGCGTCTGGGTATGCTCCAGCCCCGTGAGCTTGCAAATACCCGCCGTGAGCATGGGCGTTCCCAGCCCCATGGATGTGGTGACACCACCGATCAGGCCAAACATGAAGAAAATATCGATCGCTTTACCGATAGGGCCGTCTACACGGTCCCCCAGGATACCCCGGGTTGCCTCGGAAAGGCGCAGAATCGGTTTTTTCTTTACGTGGTAGGCGTAGGCGATGGCAATCGACACCACAGCGTACATGGCCCAGGCGGTGAAACCCCAGTGGAACATACCGTAGGCCGAGGCCAACTCGGCAGCCTGCCAGGAACCCGCTTCTGCTCCCAGAGGGGGAGATTTCCAGAAATAGATCCACTCGATCATGCCCCAGTAGAGCAGGGACGAACCGGTGCTGGCGGTAAAAATCATACCGATCCAGGAAAAGGTGGAAAAATCGGGCTTGTCATGCTCGTCTCCAAGCTTGCGTTTTCCGTATTTTCCGAAAATCAGGTAGAGCGCACTGGCGAAGGCCGCCAGAGTGAACCATACGTAGGTCCAGCCCAGATCATCGGTCATGTAGGTAAAGACAGCGCTGAGTTTCAACAGACTGTCCTCGGGATTGATCACGAAATAGACCGCCAGAAACAGCGTAATCGCTACAGAAGGGATAAAAACAACTTTATCAACCTTCGGTCCTTTAAATGCATCCAACAAAATTAGACTCTCCTTTTATTGTGTGTGATGTATCGAAAAACTTCTTTGAAGACACGCTTCCATTACTACTGCCCGCCATCGCTACCGCCCCCCATCCAGGGAACCAGCCATCTCCCGGGGAAGATCGGAAAAGATTCCGTCCAGACCCAGCGAGGCCAGCTCCCGGGTACGATCACCCTGGTTGACGGTATAGGCAAAAACCTTCAATCCCCGCTGGTGCGCGCCCTGAATCAGCTCCTGACTCACGTATTCTTCGGCCCAGTGAAGACTGAACGGCACAATTCCCTGGTCTTCCAGATACTGCCAGGGCTCCAGGATATTCGCGTAGAAAAGCGCCCCGATTTTTGCTGACGGATCGAGGCGGTGGATCTGTTGCAAAACTCGATGGTCGAAGGAGGAATAGAGCACGCTCTCCTGCCGACCTTCCCGGGCCACCAGTTCCAGCAGGGCCTCCTCGATAATTCCCTGGTGGCAGGGATGATTTTTCACCTCCACGTTCACCAGCACCGAGGGAGGAACACGGCGGAGCACCTCCTGCAACAAGGGAATCCGCTCGCCGGAAAAGTCGTCGTGAAACCAGCTTCCGCAATCGGCCTCCTGCACCTCCTCCAGGGAAAGATCCTTGATATATCCCCTGCGGTCCGTTGTCCGGTCCAGGGTGAGGTCATGGCACACCACCAGCTTCTGGTCCCTGGTCATCTGCACGTCCAGTTCAATCGCGCAGGCACCCTGGTCCAGGGCAGTCTGAAAGGCGGCAAGGCTGTTCTCGGGAGCATTTCGGGATGCTCCCCGATGGGCAAAGATGGTCACGGCACACCACTCCTCATACACCGGTGTTTCACCACGCGGTAAATTCGAAAACTTTAATTCACAAGCTGGATTCACAGGACAGATCCATGGATTGAATCTCAGATGAAAGATCAAACGGTAACTACCGATTTAACACCCGATTTCACGGGCTGTCAAACACTTTTTTCACAGATGTTTCAGTAATAATTTCTTCGGCCTCTAAATATTTGTGTTGAAGAATAAAGAAAACCAGCAAAGCCGGAGAAACCCCCGTCTGATTCCACGAAAAAAAGCCGTGATAAATTGAATATTGGCATTTTTTATCAAAATACATGAGATATTATGGCATCAGAAATTCTGCCCCTGTCTCTTTATCATACAAAAACCGGAGAAAAAACTACCATTCGTTAGTGTCATAATGAGTTTGTACTACCGACCGTTAGTATATATTATGCGCCGGGCCTTGCAGAAGCGGACCCGATGGCCCATACTGGGCGTGTCCGATGGAGAAAGACCGGTCCAAAACACAACATGCCATTCTGTCTGCGGCGATTCGTCTCTTTGCCCGCCACGGCTACGGCAGGACCTCCCTCTCGGCGATCGCCCAGGCCGTGGGAATACAGAAACCCTCTATTTATAACCACTACAGGGGAAAAGGCGATATCCTTCAGGATATTTTCGATTTCTTCCTGAGCACCTCCCAGCTCCCCTCGGAACCGGAGGAGATGCTCTCCCGGAGGGCAGCTCACTGCCTTCACGCAGCTCCCCCCTCGACCACACCAGCCACGGCCCTGCTCACGGAGCTGATCGAGTGGTACCTCCACGATACCGACGATCCCCTCCTCTCCGACGCCTGGATCATGCTGCTCTCGGAGCAGTTTCTGAACCACCAGGCGGCACAGATTGTTTTGCAGATCACCGAGCAGTTCGTGGAGTTCTTCCGAACCACCTTTCTCTGGATGCACAGCCAGGGGATGCTCCCCGATATATCCAACCCGGAGCAGCTGGGAGAGACCTTCGGCTACGCTATCCACGGGTTTCACATAGAGTATATCCTCCGGCGCCACCACGAGATGCCCAGCGGCGAGATCCGCGCCCGCATGCGCAGCCTGGCTGTCCAGTTTGGAGCCGGAGTGGACCTGGTTCCCGATCCCGCAGTATCCTAGAGCCTATGGTTCTGAAACCCCTGGAAGAAGAGCCCCGGGAGTACCGCTACCTGGGAATCAGCGCCCTGGAAGGCCTCTGGGGCTTCCCCGCAGCAACTCTCGCCACCCTGGAGACCGAGGCAACACTGCCGGAGCTGGCCCGCATCTTTCCGGAGATTACCTTTCCGGGCCTGCCCTTCTGGGATGTCCTGGTGCGGCACGAGGGCCGGGAGCTGCTTATCCGCAGCGCCGATTCCGACGGGAGCCACCACGCTCCCCGGCACCCCCTGTTCCACTTCGCCTGGGAGCCGGGAACACGGCGCTTCTCGGATCCCGCCGGGCTGTACCCGCTTCTGAAGGAGGCCCGAAGGCGCTCCCTCCCGGAACCTCTCCCCCTGGATGATCTGGAAGATCCCCTGGAAGCGGCCCTGCTCTGCGCACGCTTTCCCTTTGCTCCGGCCCGATCGCCCGAACCCTGGCAGGAAGACCCGTCGCTTCCTGCGGCCTTCCACCGCCTGATCATCTCGCAGATCATCACGGGGCCACGGGCCTGGGCGGGGCTTGAGATTCTGCGGCGCTCGGGCTACCTGGCGGCGGTGTTGCCCGAGCTGGATCAGATGAACCGCACGGAGCACAGCAAGGAGGGCCATCCCGAGGGCAACGTCTGGCGACACACGGTGGAGACCTTTCGGTATCAAAAGAATCCCGATCTTTTGGTGAGTCTGGCGCTGCTGTTTCATGATTCGGGAAAGCCCCTGGCCAGGCCCCGCGAGGGGCGGCGTTTTGACGGTCACGCCGAACTGGGCGCCCGCGTAGCAGCGAGCGCCCTGAAACGGCTGGGCTTTTCTTCAGGCCTGATCGATCAGGCCACCTGGCTCATTCGCTATCACATGATCCCGGGAGCGCTGGAATCGCTCCCCGACCATCGCCGGGATCCGCTCATGGCCTCGCCGCTCTTCCCGCAGTTGCTCGAACTCTACCGCTGCGACCTGAGCTCATCCTTCCGGGGCCCCGAAGGCTATTACCAGGCCTGCACCCGCTACCGCCGGTTTCTGAAGAAGAACAGGCACCGGAAAACCAGCGCGGTCCCCGGGGGGGGCCGACCCTAGCCGAAGCGCTTCAGAAGCTCCCGAGCCAGGGCCTCGCGGGTATTCTCCACGATAACCGAACGCTTGGGTTGCTCCAGGAGCCGGGCAAGCCGCTCCGGCAGGGGTGGCTCCACACCCAGGGCCTCACGGCTCACCTCGACAAACTTGGCGGGATGGGCTGTTGCCAGGGGGACTACCAGGGTATCCTCGCCCGGATCGTCCTGGAGATACTCCCGGGCCGCCAGGACTCCCGTGGCGGTGTGGGGACAAATGAGTTCTCCCCGCTTCTCATAGACATCCTTCATCACGGCCTGGATTTCCCGGTCCGAGACGGAGCGGGCCGAAATCAGCCCCTTCATGGCCTGGGCAGACCCAAAGAGCTGCTCCATTCGCTCGAAGTTGCTGGGATTCCCCACATCCATGGCGTTGGCCAGGGTCTGCACCGAGGGACGGGGCGTAAAGACCCCCGTCTGAAGGAACTGGGGAACCACGTCGTTGGCGTTGGTGGCTGCGATAAAGGACGACACGGGCATGCCCCAACGCCAGGCAAGAAGCCCCGCCGTGAGGTTCCCGAAGTTTCCGCTGGGCACACAGAAGACCAGCTCCCGCCCGGCGTAGTCCTTGAGCTGGGAAAAGGCCCAGATATAATAAAAGCTCTGGGGAATCAGCCGTCCCACGTTGATGCTGTTGGCCGAGGTGAGGCAGATTCGCCCCGTCAGATCGGGGTCGGCAAAGGCCTCCTTGACCATGCGCTGGCAGTCATCGAAGGAACCCTTCACCTCCAGGGCGGTGATGTTTTCGCTGGGTGCGGTAAGCTGCTTCTCCTGGAGGGGGCTCACCCGCCCCGAGGGGTAGAGGATCACCACGTCGATGTTCTGGCGGCCCTGAAAAGCCTGGGCCACGGCGCTACCCGTATCGCCGCTGGTGGCGGTGAGGATCACCGTTCGCTCGGCGGGAATCGCCTGGCCGCCCCGCTGAAGCTCCCATTCCATGACTGCCGCCAGAAAACCCGCGCCAAAATCCTTGAAGGCGCAGGAGGGGCCGTGAAAGAGCTCCAGGAGCCTCATTCCCGGCTCAAGCCGGTTCAGACGAGGCTCAAAGGGAAAGGCCCGCCGGGCGAGTTCCCGGGCCGTCTCGGCGGTATGGTCGTCTCCGAAAAGGCCCTGGATCATCGCTCCGGCGCAATCAAGAAAGGAGGCGTCCTCGCCCAGGCTTCGTATGAGCGCCCGCAGATCGGGCTCCTCCACGGGGTGGTAGAGGCCACCATCGGGGGCGATCCCCTGAAAGAGCGCCTCGGCAAAGGATACGGCCGGTCCTCGGGGGTTTCGTGTGCTGACAAACTTCATAGAGTCTCCTCTTTCCGGTTCTGGTTTCCGGTTCTGGAGAAATCCCTCAAGCAGAGGGGTATCTCAAGCAGGGAAAAACGCATCGTGGACAACGTTCAGGGCTGCCTTGCGGTCCTCCCGGTTAATAACAAAGGAAATGTTCATCTCGCTGGAGCCCTGGGCGATCGCCAGGACGTTCAGGCCCGAGTCTCCCAGGGCGCTAAAGAGCTTCCCGGCAATTCCCGGATGGCCCCGCATCATGGCCCCGATCACGGCGATGATCTCCAGGCTGGGCTGTTCCTCGAACTGCTCGATCCGGCGGCTCTCCAGCTCGGTGCGCAACTCCTGACGCAGGAACTCGCAGGCCCGGTGCAGCTCCGATTCCCGCACGCAAATACAGATACTGTGTTCGCTTGAGGCTTGGGAGATCATGATCACGTTCACATCGGCCCGGGCCAGGGCGCCAAAGACACGAGAAGCTATTCCGGGGATTCCCAGCATGCCGCCGCCCTGAACATTAATGAGCGCCACATTCTCGATGGAGGCGATCCCTGTGATGGTGTGATCGGTCTCGGGAGATTCCTGGGTAATCCGCGTTCCCCGGGCCGAGGGCCGCAGGGTGTTTTTGATCCACAGGGGAATGTGCCGTTCCACCGAGGGGATCATGGTATAGGGGTGAATAACTTCGGCCCCGAAGTAGGAAAGCTCCATGGCCTCCTGCAGGCTCAGATCGGGAATCACAAAGGCCCTGTCCACGTAGCGGGGGTCGGCACTCATCACGCCGTCCACATCGGTCCAGATCTCCACGGCCGAGGCCGCCATGGCAGCACCCACAAGGGCTGCCGTATAATCCGAACCGTTTCGTCCCAGGGTGGTCGTGACCCCCTGGGACGTGGCTGCAATAAACCCGGTAATAACAGGGATACCTTCCACGGCGTGGAGATGTGTGGCGATGGCCTGGTAGGTCCGGGAAGTTTTCACCAGGGCATTGCCGTGGTTTTCGTCGGTGAGGATCATCTCCCGGGCGTCAACCCACTGCGCCGGAGATCCCAGGGAGACAAGATAGGCTGCAATAATGGGGCAGCTCAGGCGCTCGCCAAAACTTGCCACCAGATCCCGGGTGCGGGGAGAGCATTCCCGCACCAGACTCACACCGTGGAGAAGCTCCGAAAGCTCCTCCAGAAGTTGTGCCACCCCTTGGGCCGTGCCGGTGGTATCGCCATCGGGGATCAGCTCCCCCAGGGTCTCCTCGTGGCGGGTCCGCAGATCCTGAAGAATCTCCCAAAAGCCGCTCTGCCCTGCCTGGGCCAGATCGGCCGCCTCAAGAAGGCTGTTGGTGACGCCCTTCATGGCGGAAAAGACCAGCGCCACGGGCCCCTCCTGAACGGCCTGTTGTACAATGTTCCCAACGGCTTTGATCCGGCCCGCATCGGCCACAGAACTGCCGCCAAATTTCATTATCCTCATAGCGCCCCTACTGTATGCGGGCCGTGGCGATTGGTGCAAGTGGACCTCCGGGGAGGGAACAAAACAATTGACAGCTTCCCGCCATTTCCGCAAGGATGAGGCCATGTACAAGTACATTATCGACGGCGGGTTTCCCCTGAACGGGACGATCCGGGCCAGCGGCAACAAAAACGCCGCCCTCCCCTGCATCGCCGCCACGCTTCTCACAGAAGATGAAGTTATCCTCAGGAACGTCCCCGAGATCGAGGACGTTCATGTCATGGCAGAAATCCTCCGCTCCATCGGCGCAGCGGCAGCCCCCGAATCCCCCTCGTCTCCCGAGGCGGAGAGCAACGGAGTCTGGCGGTTCTGCGCCCGGGGCCTTGCTACCTCCGATATCTCTCCCGAGATGGCCAGCAAGATTCGCGCCTCGATCCTTTTTGCCGGGCCCTTGCTGGCCCGGACCGGCTCGGTCACCCTTCCCCCGCCGGGAGGGGACGTGATCGGCCGCCGCCGCCTGGATACCCACTTCCTTGCACTGGAAGGACTGGGGGCCCAGGTCAAGACCGAAGGAGCCTTCATTCTCCACACCAACAAACTGGTGGGAGAAGAACTCTTTCTGGACGAGGCCTCGGTAACGGCCACGGAAAACGCCATCATGGCGGCTGTCACCGCCGAGGGGGAGACGGTGATCGAGAACGCCGCCAGCGAACCCCACGTTCAGGACCTCTGCAATCTCCTGAACGCCATGGGTGCCCGGATCAGCGGTATCGGCTCCAATATCCTGCGCATCACCGGGGTGGAACGTCTCCACGGTGCAGATTACACCCTGGGGGCAGATTTCATGGAGGTGGGCAGCTTCATCGGCCTTGCAGCGGTGACCCGGAGCGATCTCACAATTCAGCAGGTTGATCCGAAACAACTCAGAATGATCCGCCTGGCCTTTGCCAAGCTGGGTATCCGCTGGGACACCCACGGCACGGACCTGCACGTCCCCGCCAGACAGGCCCTCCGGGTGGTTCCCGATCTGGGAGGGATGATCCCCAAGATCGACGATAGTCCCTGGCCGGGGTTTCCCCCGGACCTCACCAGTATCATGACCGTCGTGGCCACCCAGGTGGATGGCACCGTCCTGATCCACGAGAAGATGTTCGAGTCCCGCATGTTTTTTGTGGACAAACTGATCGGCATGGGTGCACGGATCGTCCTCTGCGACCCCCACCGGGCTGTTGTAAGCGGTCCGGCCCGATTGAGCGGCTCCACCCTGACCTCGCCCGATGTTCGGGCCGGCATGGCCATGGTGATCGCCGCCCTCTGCGCCGAGGGTCAAAGCGTGATCCGCAATGTCTACCAGATTGAACGAGGCTACGAACACCTCACCCGGCGGCTTCGCGCACTGGGAGCCCGGATCGAACGGGTAACGGTGGCGGACTGATCTTCAGGAGCTTTGGGAATCCCGGGTCTCCCGGGAATCCCGGGACTCTCGGGATCGAACCTGCTCGCGCAGGATCTCATAGGCCCCGCGAATGCGGACAAAGGCCTCCTGGAGAGCCTCTTGCCGGGCAGGGTCCAGACACCCCGCTCCATCGGGGTGGAGCTGTGCCGCCAGACTACGGTAAGCGCTGCGGATCTCGGCCCATTCAGCCCGGGACGAAACACCAAGAAGACGGCAACTGGCAGCATCCAGCTCCAGGAGTTCCTGCTCCAGCTCCTCCCGGGCGGGATCCGGGAGCTCCCGGGCGATCTGCCGCAACAGGATCCTCCGCTCACCACCGGCCCCTCCGGGGGAGGTACTCCGTGCGGCAGCGCAGAGAAACCGTACAAGCCCGGGAGCACCCTCGACAGAGGTGATCCAGAGCTCCCGTTTCCTGGCCCACCGGCACAGCAGGACCGTATCCCTGCCCCCGCAACGCAGAAGACTCCGCTCCAGCAAAGCCTGCCGCGATTCCTCCCCCGGGGGGGAGGGAATCTTTCCCTCCAGCGGCCAGGAGATCCCCAAAAGCTTCTCAAGAGCCTCCTGGTCGGGAAGGTCCCCCCGGGAGAGCACCGCCCCCAGAAGAGCCAGAAGAGTATAATACTCGGCTATCCGGCGGGAACGCTCCCCCTCGGGACGTCGGAGAAACCGCTCGAACCGTTCCTCTCCACAGAGCCGGGCCCGGTATTGATCCACCAGCCACCCCGCCAGCAAACCGAACCCTACACCGGCCGGACCCGCCGGAAGCCCCAGAATACCCCCTGTAATGCGCCCGGCCCAGGGAAGAAGCCTTCCAGGCCCTTCCCGGCTCCTCACAGATCGACCTCCTGCCTGGCCAGGGACGCCACCACCGCCAGGATTCCTCCTATCAGCCCCAGGGCCACCAGAAGAAGCCCCGTGGAAAAGGAAACCTCCCGGGCAAGAAGGTTCGCTGCAGACCCGATGAGATATCTGCCCAGGGCCACGATCCACCAGAGCGCCCAGACCAGAACCGGCACCATGGCCAGCACCGCCAGAGGAGGCCGTCCCAGATACCTGCTGCGGAAGCGCCAGCCCAGGGCTATACCTCCCAGGGCGATCACAAAGAAACCGCCCATGCGCAAGACCCGAAAAAACGCAGCAGCCCGGGCAAAGCGTTGGGGCTGCCCCAGCTGCTCCAGGAGCCGGGGCAACTGAAACAGCTCCGGCACGGTGAGAACCTGAAAGGCCTGGGGCCCCCCGCCAAAGCGGGCGATCGACTCCACCGAGTGGGACAACCTCAGGGAACCATCAAAATCATCGGGACCGCCCCGATAGAAGAAGAGCGGAATCCGGCCAGCCTCGGGATCTTCCTCCTCTCCATCGCGACGCACGGCCCGCAGGATCAGCTTCTGTTCCAGGGCCATCCCGTAGGGTGCCCGCAGATGAAGAAGCGGCTCCCGGGGTGTGGCGGGATCGAGGCGCAGCACCTCCAGACCGTAAAAGAAATCACCCTCCCGGGTCCGCACCAGATGATCCACCACAATAACCTCCAGCAACCCCTCCTCGCGGCGGTTCAGAAAAACCAGATCGGAGCGGCCCGGAAGCTCCTGGTGAGCCCGGGCGGTCTCCACAAAAAAACTGATTTCCTGAACCTGCCGAAGCACCTCCGGAGCAAAGCGCCGCACATCGGGATCGTCCGGGCGGCGTTCCTGAAGATCCTGGAATCGGTAATAGGCTTCCAGAGCCCGTTCGGGAAGGGCCTGGCCCTGCAAAAAGGCCTGGTAGGCCGTGACCTTATCCTGATAAAACCGGCGATCCTCAGCCTCTTTCCGGTCCAGAGCCCCCCCTTCAATAGCGTTAAGCGCCGACGACTGGAGCACCCGGGCGTCCTCCCGGGGATAGGGGCTTTGTTCCAGCGCCCGCGTTGCAAAATAGTGGGCGCTGAAGAAATCTCCCTCCTGGAAATAGCGATGCCCCTGGGCCAGAAGATCGGCAGCGGTCATGGCCGAAGCAGAAGTGAAGCGTCGATCTTCCCCGATCGGCCCGGTCTCCCGGGAGGATCGAATCTGCTCTTCCCGGGCCAGCCGGGCTCCCCGAGCCTGTTCAAGCAGTTCCAAACTCTCCTCGGACTCCTCTGCCAGGGAGCGGTGCAACACCAGAAGCGCCTCGGCCCCCTGGTAATCTCCCTGCTGCAGAAGAAACGAAGCCTCGGTGATGGCGTTCCGGGAGGTTCTGGCACGGTGCTCCTCCTGGGCGATACGTCCCTCGGCCAGGGGGGCAAAGGCCCCCACCCAGATGCCGTTGACAACACCCAGGGCCACCACAACCACCAGGACCAGAGGTATGCCCGGCAAGAGAAGCGACCCCGCAGGCCCTATCTGACGAGGAGAAACAACCAGAGAAAAGCAGAGCACCCCCGCAGTGGCCACAACCAGGGGAAAGGCCTCAAAGAAGAGCACCACCAGGGACAAAAAGAAAACACCCCCCGTGAGCCCACCCCCCGAAAGGACCGTTCCCGGCGCGTCCAGCACGGCGCGACCGGGAACAAGAATAGCCGCCCCCACCAGGGCGCAGGCAGACAAAGCCCCCAGAACGACCCCGTACCGTCCGGTGACCGTCACGGTTTCTCTCCAATTCCCAGGGTATCCCGCTGCCACCGGCGAAAGGGTGGCTGCCTCAGGGCTATCACCACCAGGACAAGCGCCAGGACCCCCCAGAGGAGGGCCTCCGAAAACAGGAAGAACGGCACCTGTTCCTGCCAGAGCTCCTGGGCAAAGCTGCCCCCCCGGGGAACCGCGAGGATCAGCCGGATCCAGCCCAAGGCGGCAACCCCGTTGAGTAAGGGCCAGCGGGTGAGGCGCACCACAACCCAGACCAGGGCCAGAGCCGCTGTGAGGGCGCCCCCCCGCAGGGCAAAAGCCGGCAGGGAATCACCCCGCCCCGGCCCCCGGAAGACCCGAAGGAGATCATTCGTAAGACGTCGCAGAACCGGAGGCAGGGCCCTTCTGCCCAAACCGGCAATGGAGGCCGTCCCGATCTCGTCGCCCCCGGGCAGGATCAACCGGGATCCTCCGGTGTCCCAGGATATCTCCCGATGAACCCGCAGCCGGGGCACCTCCCGGTGCCGGACCAGGACCACATCGGAAAAGATTCTCTTCTGCTCCCGCCCGGGATGATGACCATTCCCCAGGGGGCCAGATTCTGCGCTGCCAGGCCCCGAATCGCGCGACACGTAGAGCGAAGTGCCCCGACCGTGAAGGAGAACTCCCGACCACTGATCCCGCTGGACAGCCCCCCGGGAGAGGCCCGGTGTATACAGCCGCTCCAGCCCCAGCTCGGCCCGAAAGAAAACCAGCGAGGAAAAAAGCAGAAGCACCAGCGCCATGAGCGGCACCAGCACCAGGGGAACCACCGGTACTGCGAGAAGCCGCATATACGTGTATACCAGAGCAAGGAGAACACCCCCGGCAGCAGCCGAGAGAAGAAGTTCCCCGGGAGAGAAAAGGCTCTCTCCAAAGAGGATACCTCCCCCGAGAATCATCCCCGCGCAGAGCAGACCCCGGAAGAAAAATGGAAGCAGCGCACACAGTGTAATCTTCACTCTGGAAAAAGATTAACACACGCGACACAGGTTTTCCACATCTTTTCCACATTCCCTCCGGTGATTGGGGACAGATTGTTTTTTATCCCCCGGGTAAAATTGACCCATAAAAACAGCAAAAATCCAGTTGACAAAAAATAAACTCTTTCAGCAAAAGAAGTTACACGAACGGCTACAGGTGGTCATAATTACCCTCTGCCAGACAGCCTCCGGAAGGCAGTTGTTACCCACAGGGAATCCACGTTTTTATGCACACTTTCCACAAGTTATCCACATACTGCACCCGGATTATGCACAGTTATTTCGCCTCGCCAGAACGATCTTCGCCCCCCCTGCCGGAGGAACGCCACAGCACTATGGGCACAGGGGAAGACCAGGAGACGGATAATTGGACATGAGGAAAAATGAAGCAGAAATAACCGGAAAGGCCCCGGGCATCAGCCCAGGAAAACCTGCCCGGCAGCGTCTATGGCAAGAATGGTCTTGCAGTTGGAGCAGCGGAACCGCCCCGGCTTGGATGCCTTGAGCTTGGTGGAACAGATGGGACACTTGAAGATCTTGGGGAAGACCTCGGAGCGTTGCACCTTTCCGTTTTTGGTGAAGTGCTCTACGGCGTCATCGAGGTTGTCCTTGATCTGGAAAAACTGGGAGAACCCCAGAAGCTGGAACACCTCGTATACCTTGGGCTGGATCTCCAGGAGCACCAGATCCCCCCCCTTGGGCTTCACCGCCTTCAGAAACGCCGTGAACGAGCCAATACCGGTACTGGAAACGTAGTTGAGCCCCGCGCAATGAAAGATCAGCCGGGCAAAGCCCGCCTCCACAGCCCGGTTCACCCGCTTCTGGAAAAAATTGGAGTTGTAGGTATCGATGTACCCCGTAAGGTACAGAATAAGGCACCCCTCGGTACCCGAGGCCTTCTCCAACCGGATCTTCAGGCTCTCGTCTTTTTCCTCGTCAAAACCTGGTACGATATCGTTATTGGCCATACCTTCCTATACACTCCACACCTGTTGAATCACGATATTACATCCCCCTTACCCGGTACAGGCCCGGGCCGCAGGATCCCTGCGATAGCATCGGCACACCCCTGCCACAGCACACCGATGATACAACACAACACCGATGATACAATAGCGGGTGCTTCAATAGTAGATGTGGCTCCGGGAAATGTCAAACAGGAGCGCAGAAGAAAACGCCCCTGCCCTTACCCAAGTCCCTGGTCCACGGTGATTACCGCTCCGTTTACGTCGGCCTCGTCGGCGCAGATCAGATGCCGCACCACCCGGGCCACCCGTTCGGGCGGAATCAGGCGCCCCCGGGGGGACCGCTGCTGCTGCTGGTGCCGATCCTGGGGGGTCAGATACTCCGTATCCACGTAGCCCGGCGAGATCAGGTTCACCGAGATATTGCGCCCCCCCGTCTGAAGCGCTGCCGACTTGACCAGCGAGGCAACCCCCGCCTTGGCAGCGCTGTAGGCAGCGCTCTCCCGGAAACCGCAAAGCCGGTCTGCCCGGGGCCCCCCGAAAAGGATGACCCGTCCCCAGCCCCGTTCTATCATTTTCGGCAGATAGTGCGAGAGAAGCAACCCCGGAAGCACCAGGTTCAGCTCCGTCATCCGCCGCCAGCTGGCCGGATCCGTCCCTGCCAGAGGACGGTATTCCACGGGCCCGAAGGCCACCACCAGGATATCCACCTCCCCGGCTTGATCGATAAGAGGCAAAATATCATCAGCCTCGGCGAGGGGCAACAGAAACCCCCGGCATCGGCCGCCACGATGGTTGATGTACCGCACCACCCGCTCGAGCCGCTCCTGGGAGCGCCCCCCGTGGATAATCATCCGGGCACCCTCGTCGGCCAGAGTCAGAGCCACGGCCCGGCCGATTCCACCGCTGCCACCCACCACCAGAGCCACTTTATCGGCAAGGCGAATAGAGCGGGCGTCGGCCCGTGTCAAAAGACCCATGGCGCAATCATATCTCAAGGCAGCCCTCTGTGAACAGTTGTATCTCCCGGGAGTGATCCCTATACTACAGAGTATGAGACGAAAGACCTCTGCACTGGCCCTGGCGGGCCTTCTGGTTGTCACGGGCCTTCTCTGGAGCAACCCCTCCCCGGGTGTGGCCACGGGAGCCCTGGATATGACGGTCTCCCTGGAAGATCTGGCCCGGGCCGCTACAAACCCCCGGCAATGGCAGGAGCTTCAGGGAAAGACCCTCCTCCTGGAGGGGGTGGCCGCCACGGTGATGGTCTACACCGACGAGACCGATCAGTTTTACGCCGAGATAGAACTGGTGGGCGGGGCCTGGCAGGGGGTGCAGGAGGTCTCGCTTTTTCGCGCCTGGCTGGTCCTGGACAGCCCGGCCTTCTCGGGCCGGGTTGCCCAACGGCCTCCCCGCTCGCCCTCGCCGGGGCTGATCCAGCGAAGCAGCCGCGTCCTGGCGGCGGTGGAGCCCCTGGAGGTCTATACCCAGCAGGACGGCACCCCCGTACCGGTGGTGCGCGTCCTGGACCTGCGGGGCCTCTAGCTCCCGGAAGCCTCAGGCCAGGGGAGTGGTCAACAGGGCCTGGTTGATCAGATTCTCCAGGTATTCCTGGCGTCCGCTCCCGGGGCGGCGGGGCTCCCCGGCCGAGGCGATATCCCGCAGCGCCTCCAGCGAGAGCTCTCCCCGCCGGAAGGCAGCCCCCTGGCCCTCGTCAAAAGAGGCGTAGCGCTCCCGGCGAAACTCCTCCAGAGTCCCCTCCTGCCGCAGCGCATCGGCCACCTGCAAGGCCCGGGCAAAGGCGTCCATGCCGCCAATGTGGGCGTGGAAGAGGTCTTCCAGATCCACCGAACCCCGGCGAAGCTTGGCATCAAAGTTGACCCCCCCCGTGGTAAATCCCCCGTTGCCCAGGATCACCAGCACCGCCTGAACCAGATCAGGAATATCCGTGGGAAACTGGTCCGTGTCCCAGCCGTTCTGGGGGTCTCCCCGGTTTGCATCGATACTGCCCAGCATGGAGGCATCGGCCGCAGTCTGAAGCTCGTGGGCGAAGGAATGGCTCGCCAGAGTTGCGTGGTTTGCCTCGATGTTGAGCTTGAAATCCCCGGCCAGACCCTGGCGGTGCAAAAAGCCGATCACCGTGGCGGCATCGAAATCGTACTGGTGCTTGGTGGGCTCCATGGGCTTGGGCTCGATCAGAAAGGTCCCGGTGAAGCCGATGGACCGGCCGTAATCGCGGGCCGCCCGGAGAAAGGCCGCCAGATTCTCCTGTTCCAGGCGGGTGTTACTGTTCAGAAGGGTGCTGTACCCCTCGCGGCCGCCCCAGAAGACGTAATTATGCCCGCCCAGGGCCACGTTTGCCTCCAGACAGGCCTTCACCTGGGCAGCAGCGCGGGCCACCACGGAAAAATCGGGGTTTGTGGCGGCGCCGTGCATATACCGGGGGTTGGAGAAGAGGTTGGCCGTGTTCCAGAGAAGCTGGATCCCCGTGGCCTCCTGCCGTTCCGCCAGAACCCGGGTCATCTCCTTCAGACGGCCCTCGTAGGTGGCCAGACTGTCTCCCTCGTCGCAGACGTCCACGTCGTGAAAACAGTAGAAGGGAACCCCCAGTTTGGACATGAACTCGAAGGCCGCGTCGGCCCGCCGGGTTGCCCGGGAGAGGGCGTCGGTGGCGCGGTTCCAGGGATAGTCCAGGGTGGTGGGGCCAAAGGGATCGTTCCCGGCCGATCCGGTGAAGCTGTGCCAGTAGGCCACGGCAAAACGTAAATGATCCCTCATGGTTTTTCCCGCCACCAGGGCCTCGGGGTTATAGACCTTGAAGGCCAGGGGGTTTCGCGACCGGGAGCCTTCGTAGGCGATGGGGCCGATGCCGGGGAAATAGCTTTCCCGGCCTGTAAAGGGCGTTGCCGGTTTCAGGGTACTCATGGATTGACTCCTTCCTGGGTGCCCGGAGGCACGATTGGTAAACTCTCTTCCTATTGTACCGGCCCCCGGGGAGAGGGGAATGGCGGGCGTTGCAATTACATGTCAATTATTGATATACCGATCCTGCTATGACCTTGCAGGATATTGTCTTTGTCTATCAGATGCAGGAGCCGGAGGAGTTGCGCTGGCACGGTCGTCGTCATTCCCACGGCCCGGGCCAATACGAGATGCACTATTTTCTTCAGGGCCAGGGCCGGTTCCGCCTGGAGGACGAGGTCTGGCAGATCAGCCAGGGGAGTCTTTTTTTCTGCCGGCCCGGCCAGGTTCACTCCATTGAGGCCACCAATCTGGAGGAGCCCCTGAGCTATTACGCCGTGCTTCTGGAGCTGGACCAGCCCGGGGAGCTCTTGCAGGAGTTGCTGGAGGGAGAAGGCCCCCGATGGGTGGCGCGGCAGATCGGGACAAACTTCCGCTTTTTCTTTGAGGAGCTGCGCGAACGGGGGCTTTCCTCGCAGGAGACCCTCCGCCGGGCAGCGGAACACCAGTTTATCTCCTTCTGCTACCTTCTGGCCTCGCCCAGGGGCGAGGAGCGGCCCCTTTCGAGCCAGACGATTCACGTGGAAAAGGCCCTGGAGGTGATGCAACGTTGCGTGAGCCGGGCTGTGACCCTTGAGGATATCGCCCGCTCCGTGGGAATCAGCCGGGAGCATCTGGTGCGGCTTTGTCAGGAGAGTCTGGGGATCACCCCCATGCGGTACCTGCGGAGGCTCAAGATCGAGGCCGCCACGAGCATGCTGGTGTCATCGCGGAGATCGGTGAAGGAGATCTCCCGGCACCTGGGGTTCTCCAGCGAGTTTCACTTCAGCAAGGTCTTTAAGGGGATCACCGGGCTGGCCCCGAGCCGGTACCGCCGGGTCTTCCGCCAGGGTCTGGGCACGCCCCCCCGGGGAGAGCGCCGGGAAGAGCCCGGGGGCTGACCGGCTTTTGGCGGGAGCACAAAAAAACCCCGCCCGAAGGCGGGGTCATAGGTGGACTCAAAGCGAACCTTAGAGGTTTACCCGTGCCCGGACGTAGAGACCGCTACCCACACCAAGAGTGGGAGCAAACTCGTCGGTCATTGCAGTCCTCGAGTTGTCCTCTTCCATGTAGAGGTATCCAACGCGCAGGGTCATGGCTGCCAGGTTCAGGTTCACCGAGACGTCGAGGGAGTCAAAAACAGACTCTTCGTAGTATCCATCATCGTCAACGAGACCGAGACCGACACCCACAACGGCGCTCACCATGTCATTGAGCTTCACAGCCGAGGAAAGGCCAATCGTGTGCAGAGCCTCATCGTCGTCACCCATGAGAACCATGTAGGCATCCACCATGTCGGCGTAGTGCACACCGAGGGTGAACTTGTGGATGGAATCAAGGGCATCATCATCATCAACCTCGAAGAGGGTCAAGGCAACGGCCGTGCTGAGGGAGATGTCGGGAGCAACTTCGATGCTGGTCAGGGAGAAACCAAGACCGAGCTCGAAATCATCGTCGGCGTCCTCGAGGAGGTGCAGGACAGCCTCGTAGCCCAGGGTAGCAAAACCCAGGTCCTGGGAGCCGTCGAGACCGATGAACATAGCCATGTCCTTATCGGTGGTTTCTTCTGTAGCTCCGACACCCGTCTTCCGCTCACCCTCAAGGGCCTCAGCGGTGATACCAACGGCGGTCCAGACGTTGGCCATGCCCATCAGGTCCAGGTGCAACTGCATTCCCACCTTGGTCCAGTCGGACATCTCGAAGCCGCCCCAGCCGTAGGTGTCGATCTCGATGTTGTTTTTTGCCTCAGCCAGGTTGTATCCGGCGTTGAGGAGGATCCCCAGGTCCATGTCCTCTTTGGTTCCGAAGAAGCCGCCCAGGTCAACCGTGGCGTGGGCGCGATCCAGGCGGAAGTTACCGGGGCCACCCCAGTCACCCGTGACAGGCGCCCAGTCGTCAATGGCGTTACCGTCATCATCAAAACGGTCTTCAACAACACTGTCACCCACGTCCCAGCGCATGCGCACGTCGGCCCAGGTGTACTCGTCGATCTGCCAGTTCATCTCAAGCCGGGTATCGACCTGGCTGAAACTTCCGTCTTCGCCGTTCATGATCCGCGTATCCACGCGTCCGCCGATCGTCAGATCAGCCATAACCACACCGCCAACCATTGCCAGCGCTGCTGCAAGAACAATAATCTTCTTCATGCAATTCCTCTCTCTTTGCAAACTGTGACAAGAGCCAACGGCCCTTTTCGTCCCCAATCTATGACCTCTGATTGTTAAGGCTTTGTTAGCCCTCCATCAGAAAATCTTTGACAGTCTATCATGACCAGTACAGTTAATCAAGAAATTGATGAAAAAGTTCTCTCTCCGCCCGGGCCAGGAACTCCCGGGCCGCCCGGGAGGGCGAGACCAGCCCCTCCAGGACCTGGCTGGTGGTCTCACGAAAGAGCTGCTGCACCCGGGCTCCCCCCGGTGGATCGGGCGCATCCAGGGGCGAGGAGTGGCCGTCGGCAACCAGGGCGATGTAATCCAGGACCTGTCTCTGGGCGGGGGTCACGCGGGGCCGCAGATCCCGGTGCACCGCCGGGACCAGGGGCACCCCCCGTTCCATGTCCAGAAGGCGCGCTGCCCCGGGGTGGGTAAGGAAAAACGAGAGGAACCTGGCCCCGGAACGGGGGTTTTCTCCTGCCCGGGCAAGGGAAAAGAACATGGCCGGCTTGAGATACAACCCGGGCCGGCGGGAATGGGTTATACGGGGCATCAGGGCCAGCTCCAGGGGACGCCGGGCCTCCTCCTGCAACGCGGGGAAGGCGTTGCTCCAGATGAACTCCACCCAGCTTCTGCCCTCGACCAGAGAATCTCCCCCCCAGGCCAGGAGGCCCTCCCGGGCAAGATCCCTCTGGAGGGTCCAGAAATCCTCCAGCAGGGCCGGGTCGGAGAAGCCCAGCCCCCGGCCGGAGGAGGAGAAGAAGGAGCGGTCCCGCTGGCGGAGCCAGGTGTCAAAGCCAACCCGGGGGTTTCCCGAAAAGATGGGGCGGGTGAGCAGACCCGTTTCCTGGTGAACCTGGCGGGCGATGCGGGCAAAATCGTCCCAGGTCCAGTCTGTGGTGGGCCGGGGAACGCCTGCCCGGGCCAGGGCTTCGGGATCGTAGGCCAGGGCCGGGGCGTTGATTCCCAGGGGGATGCCGTAGAGGTGGCCCGCCAGGCGGCCTCCTTCAAGGAGTGGGTCGGGCACGCCGGGGAGCGTTATGGTGCCGTCCCGGAGAAACTCGTCCAGGGGCAGCAGGGCTCCTTCCTGAACGTAGTGGTGCAGGTAGGCGTAGTCCTGCTGAATCACCTGGGGCGGGCGGGGTGCGGCCAGAAGGGTGTCGAGCATGTGCCAGTAGTCTCCCCATTCAGCGCTGTGGGCCAGGATGTCCGTTCCGGGGTTGTCTTCCTGATAGAGGGCCAGCACTGCCCGGGTTCGTTCGTGGCGGGCGGGGGTTCCCCACCAGGCCACGGTCAGGGTGGGGTTCCGGCTTTCCCGGGCGAGGCCGGGGTGCGCCTGGAGGAGAAGGCCCCCTGCCGCCGCCAGAAGAATCACCAGAAGAACCACCAGAAGAAGTGCAGGTGCGACCACCCGAAGGATCACCGGAGTCACGATGGTTCTCCGGGCGGGCCGGGCCTGGCAGGTTCGTTTTTTCCGGTGGCTCTTCATGGCCTCTCCTTGCCGGTGCCTTGCCGGGGCTTTGCCGGGCAGACGCCGCTTTTTTGGCAGGGCTTCTTTGGGCAGGAGCCCTGCACATATCCTCAAAGGATACACTGTTTTCCTGTTTTTTGTTTGCCTGGCCTCTGCTGGCCTTCAATCTCTTCGGTTTATTCTGCTCCTTCCACCCTGGTCATTCCACCGTGGTCATTCCGCTCCGGGAGACGCGCACCCAAGCGCCAGGCCCCTCCAGCCTGTCCTGGAGGGTATGAGTGCAATAGAAGAGCCCAACCGGACCACCGGCGCAACACCCGGGCGCATCCGGCCCGCCGTGCCCCTCACGTCAGATTTCGTCTTCAAATACGTCTTCGGGGCAGACCAGAGCACAGAATGCCTGCGCAGCCTCCTCTCGGCGATCCAGGAAGACGCAGGCTGCCCCGCCCTCGCCTCGGTGCAGGTCACCAACCCCTTCAACCTCAAGGAATCGGAAGAGGACAAGCTCTCGGTGGTGGATGTCAGGGCCACCGATATCCGGGGGACCACCTTCACCGTCGAGGCCCAGGCCACCTACCACGCCGCTTTCCCCTCGCGGGCTCTCTACTACTGGGCCAGAGCCTACGGCAAGCAGCTCCAGGAGTCGGAGTTCTACAGCCGCCTCCAGCCCGTGGTGGGGGTCAATCTGCTGGACTTCCTCCTCTTTCCCCAGAGCGCAGGGGCTCCCATGCACACCAGCTTCCGGCCCTATTGCAGGGAGGCTCCCCACCTGGACCCCCTGGGGGATCTCATGATCCATTTCATCGAGCTGCCCCGCTTTGACCCTCCGGGCCGTATGCCCTCGACGGCCTTCGCGCGGTGGATGTATTATATAAAGTACCGGAGCAAGGAGGACGCCATGGAAGATCCGATCATGAAGGCGATTCTTGAGGACACCTCGGAGATCAGGGAGGCCGAGAAGCGCTACCAGGCCTTCACCGCCGATGAAGAGCTCCAGGACCGCCTGGAGGCACGGGACAAGTTTCGCCGCACCCACCTGCAACTCCTCCACGATGCAGAGCAGAAGGGGCTTCAGCAGGGTATAGAGCGGGGACGAGAAGAGGGGCGCGAAGAGGAACGGGCAAAGCGCCTCGAATCCGCACGCAGACTCAAGGACCGAAAGATGTCCCTGGAAGAGATTGCCGAAATCACAAACCTGACTCTGGAAGAAATTCAGCAACTCTGATCATTTCCCCACGCCCGGCGCCCGGCGCCCGGCGCACCGGAAGGCCGATCTCCGGGGCGCCTTCGCGCGGTGGATGTATTATATAAGGTACCGGAGCAAGGAGGACGCCATGGAAGATCCGATCATGAAGGCGATTCTCGAGGACACCTCGGAGATCAGGGAGGCCGAGAAGCGCTACCAGGCTTTCACCGCCGATGAAGAACTCCAGGACCGCCTGGAGGCACGGGACAAGTTTCGCCGCACCCACCTGCAACTCCTCCACGATGCAGAGCAGAAGGGGAAAGCCGAAGGCAAAGAGGAAGGGCTTCAGCAGGGTATAGAGCAGGGTATAGAGCAGGGACGCGAGGAAGGACGCGAGGAAGAACGGGCAAAGCGCCTCGAATCCGCGCGCAGACTCAAGGACCGAAAGATGCCCCTGGAAGAGATTGCCGAAATCACAAACCTGACCCCCGAAGAAATCCAGGAGCTCTGACGAGGCCATCCAACCCGATAATCCCGCCCGTGCACTCACAAGTCGGGGATCTTCAAGACCGCTCCTTCTGTGCAGGAACCTGGAGCACCACCCGGCCTCCTCCATGAGACGGGCTGGAGGAGAACGTCAGAGTGGCACCCAGTTGCGTGGCCAGGGCATGGAGAAGGATCATCCCCATGGAGAGAGCCTGCGCACCCCCGAAGTCAGCGCCGAAACCCGGCCCCTGGTCGTGGACCTCCAGGCAGAACCCCTCGGCCGGAAGGGCGTCCGAAGGGTCCTCGGCAGAGGCCGTCCGCACACAAATCAGGATCCGCACAGAACCGTCAGGACAGGCCCCGTGGAGGGCACAGTTGGCCAGAAGCTCGTTCACAATCAGAGCCAGGGGCACGGCCTGATCCAGATGAATCCTGATGTTTTCCGGATGCACCTGAACATCCACAGTTATATCGGGTACATCGCTGTAGATTCCCCGACTCACCACGGCCAGGTGCTCCAGGAGTTCCGCCAGGTGGATCGAGGCGAAGGAACTCCCTCCGTAGAGGCTCTCGTGAACCGAGGCAATCGCCCTGAGACGGCTCTCCAGCTGCACCACAAAGTGTTCCATATCCTGTCGGTAGTCCGCTTCCAGGTGGAGAATACTCAATATGAGCTGCATATTGTTTTTCACGCGATGGTGGACCTCTCGCAGAAGCTCTCCCCGCTCCTCCAGGGATGCCGCGAGGTCCCGCTCGGTTCTGTCCCGCTCGCGACTGCGCGTTTCCAGAGATTCCGCCATGTGATCGACAGCACGAGCCAGATGAAGAAGCTCCCGGGGGGCGTTGTCCAGGGAAACCCGGGCCGTGAGATCGCTTTTGCTGATCCGGGAGACAGCCTCCATAAGATAGACCAGCTTGGACTGGAGCATACGGCGGGAAAAGAAGAGAGCGAGCGCCAGACTCACCGCTCCGGCAGTAGCCATGATCACAAGGTTTCTCAAGAGGATTCGCCGGGCCGGACGAAGAACTTCTTCTTCCGGTAGAGCCAGGAGCAGATACAGAAAGGGCGGATCCAGGGGCGAAAGACGCAACGCCCGGGAGGCCACAAAGATCCGGTTCCCTCCCTTGTCCCGGTGGAGGCCTGTGGTGATTCCATCGGCTTGCGGAAAGGACTCATCCCGAATACAGAGAGGACTGTCGGGAGAAAAGAGGAGGGATCGGGCAAAGCCCGCTTCCAGGCATTCGGGGTTGCTTGAGAAGAGCGTGACGCCCCGGTGATCGGCAAGACAAAGCCGAATCTCCCGGGGGAGATCCAGCATATCCAGGACATCCTGGTAGGCATCAAGGCGGTAGGTCAGGGTGAGAGCGCCCGAGACCTGGCCCTGACGGTCCCGCAGGGTCACCGCGTAGGGAAAGACCGCTTTCCCCTCCACCAAAGCACGAACATATTCACCAGCCACAAAGCCCTCACCCGCCAGGGCCCGGCCCACGTGAAGCCGGCTCGAGAGGTCCCGGGGGTCTTCAAGGCTGGGTGCGACCCGGGTGATGCCCTTGGTATCGACACGACTCATGTGGAGGTACTCGGGATTGCGCCAGAGCACCTCCCGGAGAATTTCCAGCTGTTCCTCTTTCTGGTTGTCCTGAAAAGCCGGCAGCGTTGCCAGGGTGGTGAGGGTTTGGCGAACCCCGGCAGTGACGGTGTTCTGGATCAACGCCAGGGTGGTGAGATGGCGTTTTGCCTGGTCCCGGGCGGCCTGCTCCAGGGTGGCGCCATACTCAACCCCCGTGGCGATAATAATCGCCAGGGGCGGCACCAGAGCCACCGCGGTGATCATGGTAAAGACCCTCTGGAAGGGTGCCCGACGAAATCGGGCAATCAAGGAACCTCTGGTATCCATGAGTTACGCCTACCCATCGTTATATCGCGCAACATCGCGAAGAGGAAAGCGAACGGAAAAAGCCACGGGAGGACTCTCTTCCAGGGGCAGAAGCTCTCCCTCAAGCTGATCCGCAAGAATCCGCACCAGGGTGAGCCCCAGTTTGCAGGACTCCTCCAAAGAGAAGGTCTCGGGCAGGGGTTCTCCATCGTTCTCTACACGGAGCACCAGATCCTGGCCTGTCACAGCAAGACTGATCAGAACCTGGCCGGGTTTACCCTGGCTGTAGCCATGGATCAGGGCGTTGGAAAGAAGCTCGTTCAGGATGAGCGCGCAGGGCACGGCCTGGTCCAGTCCCATGGCCAGGGGGGCCACCTCCAGACAGAATCGCACCTTCCCCCCCTGGGGATGAGCGATTCTGATTTTCTCGGACGCTTCGCGGAGGTATACGTCCATATCCAGAGCGGCGTGGTCGTCCATGCAATAGAGGTGCTGATAGACCATGGCCATGGTCTCTATGCGCAGCTGCATGGTGGCGAAGGCCTGAGCCGGGTCAGCCTCTTCCTGGGCCTGAAGCCTCAGGAGACTGGCTATCACCGAGAGGCTGTTAAAGACCCGATGGTGCACCTCGGCCAGAAGGATTTCCCGTTCGCGCAGCTGATTCTGCAATCGTTCCCGGGTTCGTTTTTCCCGGGTAATGTCCTCGTAGACTCCCAGGAGGCCGATGATCTCTCCCTCTTCATCGCGCAGGGGAATCTTGCTGGTCCGGAGCCACCCCGTGGTTCCATCGGGCCGTTGCTGTTCCTCCTCGTAGCGCAGGCGGGGAATGCCGTAGGTCAGAACAGCCTCGTCATCCCGACGATACTGCTCGGCCTGGCCTGACCAGGCAAGGGAGCTGTCCTGGCGCCCCACCAGGTCCCGCGGAGTGGCACAACCGGCGTCCTTGGCAAAGGCGGTATTGCAACCGCTGTAGCGCAGGTGCTGATCTTTCCAGAAGACCCGCACGGGAATGGTGTCCAAAACGTTGAGCAGGAGCTGCCGTGATTCCCAGAGATTCGCTGCGTTCTCACGGCACCCCCTGGCCGAGCGGGCAAGCTTTTCGTTGATCTCCTGCAATGCCTTTTGGAGGTCTTCCGTCAGGGCTTCGGGCGAGCGCAGGAGCAGAAGCCAGCCAAAGCGGGGCAGGGGAAACCAGTGGTAGTGAAAGCCCCCCGGGGCCTGGCCCTGGCAGGGAATGGCAGGATCTCGATCAGCGAACCAGCCTGGATGCGCCAGAGCAGCCCGATATCCCTCGTGGCTGGCTATGACCCGCGGCCGGGGAATGGCCACCTCCGGATCGGGCAGGGAGTGCTCCGAAAAGATTGCGCCACCGCAGCAGTTGAGTTTTCGCAGATAGGCCGCCAGCGATTGTTCCAGATTTTCCTTCAAATCCAGGGAATTGCCGATGGAAAGGGCCAGTTCGTAGAGGACTTCCAGGGGCAGCTGTTGTCCTGAAACGGGCTCGTGGGGTTCTTTCACGGCTCGTGCTCCTGCCTGTCTGGGATCGGCTGAACCTCTGCCAGATCGGCTGCCAGATCGGCCACCACGGAGGTCATGTTGTAGAATTCCAGATAGCTGTGACCGTTGTTGGCTATTTCTCCGATGCTGCACGCTCCAACCAGGGGTTGCAAGGGATCGTGAACCGCCGAGAGTTCTTCGGCATAGCACTCCTTGAGAAAGAGCACCCGGGAGATACAATCAAAGAAGAGACGGGTTCCACCGGGGCCGGGCTGGAAACGCTGACTGATCCGACGCGCTTCGGCGGCAGCCGAGACAAGAGAGTGCCGGTCACCATGGAGAATGTGAACAAAGGAGCCTTGCCGTACCGCGCCCACGCAGGTAAGAGATCCGTCGGGGTGAAGCTGGTAGGGATCCCGCACCACCCGCTCGGCCCCCACCCGGGCAATTCCGAAAGGATAGGAACGGGAGGCGGCAAAGAAATCCTCCGGGTCTATGCTGTGGACACCCAGCCGCTCAAGAACCTGACGGTAGACCTGGAAGGCCGGTTTCCAGTCCAGGGTTTCCACGGTAGTACCCCGGGAGGAAGTTACCCGGAAAGGCCCTGCCACGGGGTTCCAGCCGTGGCTCACCCCCAGGGATGATGGTACGTCCAGAAAGCCCACCAGGGCAGCATCGGCCAAAAGCCCCTGGTTGCAGATGATCATGGGCGATCGATCCATCGCCAGGGTGCCAGCGCCACCTCCCAGGTAGGTCCGGCCTATCCCCAGAAGTCCGTAAAGAGCCTCCACAAAGGGCTCTATGCGTCGGGCCAGGCCGTCCAGCAGAACCAGTACCGTGGGAGCATCGAGCCCCGGGGGCGAGGGCCCCTCAATCTCCAGGGCTTCCTCCAGGTGGCGGGTAAAATCAATATCGGGGTCGCTCAACCCGGGGACAACCAGGGTTCGCAGGGGTGCCCCCAGGCCAGCCACGATGGTACCGCGTTCCAGCTTCTCTGCCCCCCGGAGGATGGCCGGAAAGATTCCCCCCGCCAGGGGCAGGTTCTGGCGCCAAAGCAGAGGGTTCAGATCCTCCGGGGTGAAGCCATTCTCGCCGCAGGCAAGAACCAGGAGACCCTCTACGCCCGGTCTGGAGGAAACTCGTTCCAGGAGCTCTTCCAGCTCCTTCACCCCGCCGCTTCGGTCTGTTTCAATGATCACAGAGGTATCTCCTTATTCTTCCGATGCCTTCTCTTCACATGATAGTTGATTTCTCCGCTCTTTTCACGGGAACATTCGGAGTATTTTACGCCAGGTGCTGGCGGTGGCGATACTGCCCCGGGCTCATGCCGTAGCGCCGGCGGAAGACGTGATAGAAGTGGCTCAGATTGTTGAACCCCGATTCCGTAGCGATCTGGAGAACCGTTTTTTCCGTGGTCACCAGGAGTTCCGCTGCCCGGGTGCAGCGCAGTGCCGAGAGATACTCCACAAAGGTCTGGCCCGTCTCCCGCTTGAAAAGCGCATGAAAGTGACTTCGGCTGAGGCCGCAGGATTCCAGCACATCCTCTACGCTGATGGGGTTCATGTAGTCCGTGTTGAGATAAAGCACAGCATCCTGAATGCGGGTGCTTGACCAGGGTTTGAGCCCCTTGATGGAGACGTCGAACCGGGTGTCCCGCATGAGCGTGATCAGCAGTCCAATGAGTTTTAACCGGATCGCCCAGGAGTAGCCCCGGTAGCGGTTCTGGTATTCCCAGAGCATTCCCGCCATGAGGGAGTTCATGCGCTCGCTGCCGATGCGCGAGAGGGCGATGTGATTCTGCCTTCGGGCGTGGATCTTCACGATCCCCAGAACGTAGAGGGCTTCCCGGTCCATGTTCACCTGGGGAGAAAAGAGTTCCTCGGCAAAGAGAATCTGCACCACCGTGAGCAGCCCCTCACTGGCCACAAGACGTCCCCGGGGGTTAAAAAGGAGGCTCCCTTCCTGGATCTCTACGGAATTACTTCGATGGATCAGGGTTCCCCTGCCCCGCTTGCAGAAAATCAGCTCATGGGTGCCAGGATCGTTCTCTGTTCCCGATCCCAGAATTCGCGAGGTGATTTCCATGGAGCGAATGAAAAAGAGCAATTTCACGATCGGCATCCTCTCTAATCAGACAATAGCACAACAAAAAGCGATTATCCCGAAGGACAAAGCACCAGCAAATCATCATGATAACCTCACGGGAGGATTTGATGAACCAGAGAAGAGTCGTTATTACCGGTATGGGGACAGTGAATCCCCTGGGAAATTCTGTTGAAAAAACCTGGGAGGCCCTCCTGGCAGGCCGTTCAGGGATCGGCCCCATCACGCGTTTTGACGCCTCGCACCTGCCTACGCAGATTGCCGGGGAGGTGAAGGATTTCGATTACCGGGACTACTTCTCCGGTGATCTGGCAAAGAAAGCAAAACGGATGGCTCCCTTCTGCCACTACGCTGCAGCGGCCACCCATGAGGCGGGTCTGCAAGCAGGACTGGAAACTATCAAGGACAAAAGCACAATCGGCATCTCCTACGGGAGCGGTGTGGGTGGTCTGGGAATCCAGCACGAAAACTCCCTGGCCCTGAAAGAACGCGGCCACCGCAGGGTGAGCCCCTTCTACGTCCCCATGTCCATTGGCAATATTGCAGCGGGGACGTTGAGCATGCTCTGGGGAGCTACGGGACCGAACCTCTCTCTCCAGACGGCCTGTGCCTCGGCGAACCACGCTATTGCCATGGCCTTCATGGTGCTCCGCAGCGGCATGGCCGAGGTGATGATCGCCGGCGGTAGCGAAGGAGCCCTGATCGAGATGTCCATTGCCGGCTTCGGGAATATGCAGGCCCTCTCCACCCGCAACGATTCTCCCGAAACAGCATCGCGTCCCTACGACACGGATCGGGACGGCTTTGTCCTGAGCGAGGGCGGAGCAACCCTGATTCTGGAAAACTACGACCACGCCCGGCGCAGGGGCGCACCCATTCTGGCAGAAGTTCTCTCCTGCGGGATGTCGGGCGACGCCTACGATGTGGTGGCCCCGGACCCCGAAGGAAGAGGAGCGGCTCTCTCCATGAAGATGGCCTTGAACCAGGCCGGGGTTACGCCCGGGGAGCTGGGCTACATCAACACCCACGGAACCTCGACCCCCGTGGGAGATATCGCGGAGTTGAAGGGAATCGCTGCTGCCCTGGGCGATGCGGCCCACACGCCTCTGGTGGGGTCCACCAAGTCCTACCACGGCCACCTTCTGGGAGCCGCTGCCGGGCTTGAGGCGGTGATCATCACCCAGGCTTTGCGGGAGCAAACAATTCCGGCCAACCTGAACCTGATGAACCCCGACCCGGAGCTGCCAACCCTGAACCTGCCCCGGGAGACCGTGAAGACCTCCTTTTCCAGGGCTCTGTCAAACTCCTTCGGCTTTGGGGGACACAACTCGAGCCTGCTTCTGGGCACGGCACCGGAGGACATCTAGCCAGGGCCCGGTCCAGATCAGGTCAGGTCAGGTCAGGTCAGGTCAGGTCAGGGCAAAGAGCCCCCAAAGGCCCAACGGCACCAGATAGAGGCTGAAAACCCAGAGTTTGCCTCCCTGGATCAGGCGGACCAGAAGCGAGAGCGAGAGGAATCCGAAGACCAGGGAGGCCAGAAAGCCCCCGGCCATCGCCATGGGACTGACCATTTCTCCCAGCTCTCCCAGATGGCGCATCTCCAGCACCATCGCTCCCAGAATGGCGGGGATCGAGAGCAGAAAGGAGAACTCCCCCGCCTGCTCGCGGGAAATCCCTGAATGCAACGCTGCGGTGATGGTGCTCCCCGAGCGGGATATGCCGGGAATAACCGCGAGCCCCTGAACGGCCCCCACCACCAGGGCGTGACGCCGGCCGATTCCATCGAAACCGGTTCGTCCCTTTGCCAGGTGAGCTACCGCCAGGAGTGCCGCCGTTACCAGGAAGGCTCCCGCCGTGATCCGGGGTTCGTTATGCAGCTCCAGGGGGCGTATCACCAGGGCGATCGCCACAGTAACCATCGTGGCAAGAACCACCAGGAAGGTCAGCTTCAGTTCCTGGGCATCCTCCTGACGGGATCGTCTGGCGCACCACCGCAGAAGGGCCGCTGTCATGCGCATGATCCGTTCCCGGAAAAAGACCAGCACCACAATAAGGGTGGCGATGTGCAAAACCACGTCATAGACCAGGGGGATTTCCCCTATTCCCAAAACAGCGCGCATCACCACCAGGTGGCCCGAGCTGCTGATGGGGATAAACTCGCTGATTCCTTGGACAATTCCAAGCAGTATCGATTGCCAGAAGTTCATATGTTGTCAGGTTCTCCTTATCATGAGCACATATCGGAACGCCCGGACCGGACATACCGGAGGGCACCGGGCACCGGGCACCGGGCACCGGGCACCGGGCACCGGGCACCGGGCACCGAGTGTAGCCCAGAATACTCCGGGTGACAATTCTCCTGTTTTGGCGTATACCAGAGGAATGCGAGTATCCGACCTCCGAGCTTTTTCTCTATTCCAGGCACCCTGTCTTCGGAACACACCTCTTCTGGCAATCCTTCTTTTGGCAACTCCGCTCCTGTGGAGTTGCTCTCCTGCGGCCTCGGCCAGGCGCTCCCAGACGGAATTTCTTCTGGGAACGGCTGTGACGATCACCATCTTCGAGGCCCCGAATCCTCGTCAGGCCCTGGACGAGGCCTTTGAACGAACCCGGGAGATTCAGAATCGGATGAGTATCAACCAGGCAGAGTACGATACCACGGAAATCATGGAGGTGAACCGTCACGCCGGTCATCGTCCTGTGGCGGTCTCGCCCGATACCTTTCTGGTGATCCGGGAGGGGCTCAAGGTGGGAGAGCTCACCGGAGGCGCCTTCGATATCACCATTGCCCCGCTGATAGCGCTCTGGGGCATGGGAACCGAAGCGGCCTCGGTGCCACCCAAGGAAGAGGTTCTCCGGGTTCAGCCAGCTATCGGTTTCAGCGACGTCGTGCTGGACACGAAGGCGGAAACGGTTTTTCTGCCTCGCTCCGGGATGGCGCTCGATGTGGGAGGAATCGCCAAGGGGTATGCCGCCGACGAGGGAGCTCGCCTTTTGAGAGAAGCCGGGGTAAAGCATGCCCTTCTGGACTACGGTGGCGATATTGTAACGGTGGGAGAACACCCCCGGGGAACCCCCTGGCGCATCGGCCTCCAGCACCCGGGAGGACAGCGGGACCAATACCTGGGAGTCCTCTCCTCCCGTGACGAGAGCGTGGTCAGCTCCGGGGCCTATGAACGGTTCTTCGAGGAAGAGGGCCTTCGATACCACCACATTTTTGATCCCTCCACAGGCTACCCCAGCGATTCGGGCCTGACCAGCGTCACCGTGGTGGGGCCCCGGGCAATCATCACCGATGCCCTCTCGACGGCCATCTTTGTCATGGGTCTTGAGACAGGACTGGATCTCATGGAGGAACTGCCCGGCTACGAGGCGATCATAGCCACCGAGGACAACCGGATTATCCTGACCCCCGGTGTGGCCGACCGCTTTGAGCGGACAGCCCCGGAATATTCCCTCTTTGTAGCCTGCTCCTGCGGGAACGAACACCCCCTGGGCTCCCCCAAAGCGCTACAGCACAAAGGGGGCTACCAGGAATAGCCCGAAAAGAACCATCGCGGCAGCGCTGCCGATCTCGATCCCGTGGTGAAGGGAGTGGCCCCTCCGACTCTCCAGGAGGAGATGTATGCGCTCCTTAACAAAGATGGTGGCGATACACACCCCCGAGAGAGACAGGGCCATACCCACGGCAAAGGCTCCCACGGCAATTAACCCCAGAGCCAGTACTCCCACGGAGAGCGCAAAGATCATGATCATCGACGAGCCGGGACAGGGGACCAACCCCGAGAGAACGATCACCGGCAGGAGTTTCCGGGAGGAATCAGGGCGATCGCCCTGAGCAGTTCCCTGGCAACCACACCCCGAACCGTGGTCTTCTTCGTGGCCGTGATCCTCTCCGTGGCCATGGCGGGCCTCCCTGATCTTGAGGACCAGCATCACCAGACCCACCAGGAGCACCAGTACCGACGTGGTAAGGTGGATCGCCATGCTTGCCTGGGCCACGGTGGCGCTCAAGGAGGTCTCCACCAGGAAGTAGGCTCCCAACACAACCAGCACAGCCGCCCCGGCGTGAACTGCCGCCAGGGAGAACCCGGCGATAAGACCCGTCAAAGGACGCGCTGTCTCAGCCATAAAGTAGGAGACCAGCAAGACCTTCCGGTGTCCCGGCAAAAGCGAGTGGATCACGCCGTAGGCAAAAGCCAGGGAGAGGATGAGCCAGAAAGCTCCCGAGGTCTCGCCACGACGTACAGCCCGCAAGGTTTGGGCCAGGGAGCGACTGAGATCGCGCTGGGTGGTGCGCAACCACGCTCCCAGGGCGGTTCGGGGAGGGCCATACTCGGTAAAGGTGATCTGCCGGGACACTTCAGGAGAAGCCCTTTCCGGCTCCGTTCCTGGCCCCTCTTCTGGCCTCGCTTCTGGCCTTGCTTCTGGCCCCTCTTTTGAGGCCTCGGCGGGGGCAGGGCCACGCCCCCCACCCGTTCCTACAAAAGGATTCGCCTGAGCCAGTACCCCGGAAGGGGCCAGCGCCCCCACCAGGAGAAAACCAGCTACAAGCCCCTGGAGGGCCTTATATCTCGCAGGAGCCAGCCAGGCAGGCCAGTTCCTGCGCCGCCGTGGTGTAGTCCCGGTCTTCGTAGCGGTAGATCCGGGAAAAATCGATATCTGGAAAGGTCCGTTCAAGGCGCTCGTACTCCTCTTGGGTGATCTCCACGTAGGGCATTTGCTCGTATTGTGCATCACTGGCGGGAAGAAAGGCCATCCCCCCCAGCTTGTCCTGATGTTCCCAGATCCACTTGATAATGTCGATCACCTCATCGGGCCGGTAGGTGATTGTCACGGAGGGATTGTGTTCGGTGTAGTGAACTTTGTTTTGCAACCAGTATGCGCACTGCTCCAGGGCGGTGCTGCTGTGACGCGTTACCGCCGAATCGGGGCTTTTCACCGGAAAATGCGCCACCCAGGTGGTGGCGTTATCCACGGTCTGACCGTTCTCAGGATCCATGGGGACCCCCTCGTCGCGCAGGGCGTGGAAAATTGGGGTGTGGGCCCCAACTCGGACATTCCGGATGTAGTAGGAGGCCCACCGGGCGTGGATTCCCGAGGCGCTGTTCATGAGCTGGCTCGAGTTTCCCGAGGGCTTCACCGTGGTTACTGCCACGGACTGGTTGATGCCAAGCTTTTTTGCGTATCGTCGGTTTGTCTCCACCGCTACGTAGCGCAGACGGCTTTGGACATCCGGGTCCTGACAGGCGGGGCTATCCATCTGACCATTCAGATCTACCCCCAGAAGACGTTCCTCCTGGCAGTTTTCCTGCCACTGGGGACGCAGTCCCGGAAAGTTGGTGGCCATGGACTGGATCGTTCCTATGATTGTGGCCAGTTCGACCTTTTCTTTCAGGGTCTCGAAGGTGTCCTCTTCCCGGGCAATCGCGCTGGAGAGGTTGCAGAACTGGAAGGGCCGCAGGACAATCTCGCCGCAGGGGTTGGTACCAAACTCGGCCTCCTTCCGACGGGGCGGACGGCTTTCCAGAGCAGCCCGGCGGTTGAAGATCCCTGGCTCGCCCCGGCCGGAGCGAACCATATCCAGCACAAAGGTGGCCACTTCCTCCTGGGAGAGCTCCCGGTTGGGCCATACGGCAGAATTGTTGGCGTTCCATCGCTGGGAATTGTGATGCCAGAAATCACCATCCTTGCAGTGGCGCATCTCCTGATCATCGTAATCAAAGAGGGAGATCATGGCGGTGCGACGCACCCCGCCGGAGACGGCGGCGCCACCCACGGCACACATGATATCGTGGGCGTCCACGGAGGTGATGAACCCGCCCTGACGGGCAAGGATACGTTCACGGGCAAAGTTAAGCATCACCCGCAACGGCTCAGGTCCCGAGGCGCTTCCTCCTTTTATCCGAAGAGGAGCTCCGGCTGGGCGCACCCGGGAAAAATCAAAGGTGATATCCTCACCGGCAAACCAGGCATCCAGACCACTGCGAAGCGCATCGGCCCACCCCTCGGAGGTGTCCTGCACAACCAGCGCACCCCGGTGTACCCCGGTTTGGCGCAAGACCCGGGGCAGACACTCAATGTAGCGCCTCTCCACGCTGTATCCCACACCGCAGCCGTTCATGCTGATAATGAGCGCCTCTACAAAGGAGTCCAGGGCGTCCACAGGCAGGTAGGAGCAGTTGTAAATGGCAATGTTGTTCCGCTCGGCTGGAGCTCCTGCCATGGCCAGCAGTCTCATGGAGGGCATGACTTTCATTTCCAGGATTCCCTGACGCAGACGGTCGTAGTCCTTCTGCTCCAGGCGCTCCTGCGAGAGCGTTTTCAGGTACTCCACGGCCCGGTCCACCGTCTCAATCCAGGTTTCCCGGCGACCAAGATCGTAGTTATACCGGGAATACTTGTCGTAGAACTGAAACTTCTGGATCGCTGTGGGAAAGTAGGCATCCGAGGCGGCCACAGCGTCCTGTACCTCCTGGGGAACGGGGCGCTGGCGGCGCAGTTTTTCGTGCTCTGCACGATAGAGGATATAGGCTTTGGCTGCTTCGTACTCTCCGGCAGCCTGGAGTACCATCTCCACCACGTCCTGAATCTGCTCCACCGAGGGTTCGGAAAACTTGGCAGCCACCACGTTTACCACCTGACTGGTAAGTTCCGTCAGGGGGGTGCGGGACTGGCGGTGAACCCCCTCGAAACACCGCTCCAGGGCCCGGAGAATCCGGTCAGCATCAAAATCGACCTGCCGACCGTCCCGCTTTGTGACACGCACAGGAAGTTGATCCTGCCGAGAACTTGCTATAACATCCGGGTTTGGTTGTTTATCTTTCATTGTCTTCCTCTCATGGGTCGCCATGTTATACACCATATATGGTGTCAATGTACAGAAATACTGAGAAAAAAACACCCTTTTTTGAAAATTACGACTCGGGGACGGAAGAGGCGATTCACACTCCCCGGAGTTCTTCTTCCGTCAGGCCAGTGCACCGGGCAATATCCTCAGGAGACAAACCGGCTGCTTTCATCCTGCGGGCGGATTCGAGACGCTCTGCCCGTTCTTCCTCGCGACCCGGAGATCGGCCTTCCGGTGCGCCGGGCGCCGGGCGTGGGGCGTGGGGCGTGGGGAAATGATCAGAGTTGCTGAATTTCTTCCAGAGTCAGGTTTGTGATTTCGGCAATTTCTTCCAGGGACATCTTTCGGTCCTTGAGTCTGCGCGCGGATTCGAGGCGTTTTACCCGTTCCTCTTCGCGTCCCTCTTCTCGTCCTTCCTCGAGTCCTTCTTCGCGTCCCCGCTCTATACCCTGCTGAAGCCCCTTCTGCTCTGCATCGTGGAGGAGCTGCAGGTGGGTGCGGCGAAACTTGTCCCGTGCCTCCAGGCGGTCCTGGAGTTCCTCATCGGCGGTGAAAGCCTGGTAGCGCTTCTCGGCCTCCCTGATTTCGGACGTCTCCTCAAGAATCGCCTTCATGATCGGATCTTCCATAACGACCCCCTTGCCCCGATACTTTATATAATACATCCATCTGTCGAGGGCCGTCGAGGGAAGGAGCCCCTGGTGATCGAACCGGGGCAGCTCGATGAAATGGATCACAAAATCCCCCAGGGGGTCCAGCTGGGGTGCCTCTCTGCAATAGGGCCGGAAGCTGGTATGCAGGGGAGCCCCTGCGCTCTGGGGAAAGAGGTGAAATTCCAGAATGTTGATCCCGACCACCGGTTGCAGCCGACTGTAGATCTCTGACTCCGGGAGTTGCCTGCCGTAGGCCCGCGCCCAGTAGTAGAGAGCTCGCGAGGCAAAGGCTGCGTGGTAGGTCGCCTGGGCCTCCATGGTGTAGGTTGCCCCTGTGATATCCGTGGCCTTCACATCGACCACCGAGAGCTTGTCCTCTTCCGATTCTTTCAGGTTGAAGGGATTGGTGATCTTCACCGAGGCAACGGCCGGATAGCCGGCATCTTCCTGGACGGCCGAGAGGAGACTGCGCAGGCATTCTGTACTGTGTTCTGCCCCGAAGACGTATTTGAAGACGAAGTCTGACGTGAGGGGAACGGCGGGTCGGATGCGCCCGGGTGTTGCGCCGGTGGTCCGGTCAGGCTCTTCTGTTGCACTCATACCCTCCAGGACAGACTGGAGGGGCCTGGTGCTTGCAAAGAGCACCCATGCTTCCAGGCGGTCCTGGAGTTCTTCATCGGCCGTGAGAGCCTGGCACCGCTTCTCATGGCTTCCGTCCGATCCATCAGGTTTGACCGCCGGGAGATCAGGGGTGAGGAAGCATGATGGCGTGGATCCGGACGGACAGTTCCCGGGCCTTGTCAAAGACCATGTCTTTTGTCACAGCACCCCGGGGCAGAGGGTGGGGAGGGGCATCACCGATAAGAATGATCTTTCGTTCGGGAGCCTCCCAGTCGAAGCGCATGAGCCCGGTATAAAGGCCCTCGTAGACGGCTTCGGGGATATCCCTTCCTCCCCGGGCCACGGCGCGATCCACGACCCGCTGAACCTGGGCCAGATCCTCCTGAAAAGGGAATGGCCGGGTCAGGTACTCTTCGAAGTAGTCCCGGAAGAAGACGACCCCCACCCGAAATTGATCAAACCGGGCGGCCTTCTCCAGGAGCGTGGGAACCAGTTCTTCCTGGGCCACGCGGATGGAGTGGGTCATGCTTTGCGTGGTGTCAAGAACGATCACCAGGTCCAGTTCCGGCCCCCGGGCCTCATCCACAATTCCGGCAATCCGTTTCGGCAAAAGCGCTGCCGATTCGATGGGAACCAGAGAGGCCCCGGTTTCCCGGGCAATTTCTGAAAAGCTCTCCAGGGTCATTTCCATGTAGATCGAGAGATCCTGCTCCGGTTCCTGCTCCGGTTCCGGTTCGAGTTCGGGTTCCGGCTCGGGCTCCGGCTCGGGTTCCGGTTCGGGTTCGGGCTCCGGTTCGGGCGGCACGGGTTGGGTCACCCTGAGAATAAAGGGATTATCCTGATAGGCCCCCCGATAATCGGCATAGGGAAGTTCGAAGGCCCGGATGCTCAAATAAGAACCATCCAGAATCATGACCTGACCATGACGAGTCCAGGGGTATCCGTATTCCACCACATATGGAATAAAGAGCTTGAAAGCTGCCCCGAACTCGTCGTCCTGCTCAGGCGTACTATCGATGATAAAATACTGGCCCTCGTCACGAGGGAGAAACTGACCGTCCAGAATGCGCCGCTCATCCCCGTTCATGGGATGGTACTCGGGGTTGCGAAAGGCGTAGGTGGCGGCCAGATTATCGGGCCGCTCCGTTGATTCCGTGAGCAGCACCGAACCGATCCCGGTGGCACGGATCGTCAGGATATACCCGCCCTGGGTGGTTTGATCTATACGAATATCTTCGGGAGCGAGACGCAACTCTGCCCACAGGGAAGGAACCGCGCAGAAGAGCCCAACAGCAAGACACCACCTCAGAACTAATCGTCGCTCCATAGGAAATTCTATCGGCACAGGAGGATGTAATATTAAGACTGCAGGATGAAGAGAGACCGGCCTAACGGCGACGAACAGAGCCGGTGCCACCCCGAGGAAAGGTGTTGCTGATCTTCAGGAAGGGAGCAGGATCCAGAACCTCGCCGCCCACAATAACCTCCATGTGGACATGGGGGCCCGAGGACATTCCACTGGAACCGAGGGTTCCGATCTGCTGGCCCTGGGAAACACGTTGCCCCTCACGGACATGGATTGTGTGGAGGTGCGCGTAACGGGTATAGAATCCGTAGCGATGGCGAATGATCACGTTGTTGCCGTAGCCAAGATCGTAGGAGCTGTCCACCACCACTCCGTCAGCCGCAGCAACCAGGGGCAACCCCACCGGTCCGGCCACATCAAAGCCCTTGTGGAGATACCACTGCCCGGTGAAGGGATGCAGGTTGGGTCCAAACTCCATGGTGACCACGCCGCCACCGTTGGCCACGGGCCAATGGTGAGGCACATGACGCAGGTGAGACTCGAGAGACGACAGAACTTCCCTGGTCTGGGAGAGCCCTGCCAGAGAACTGCCCAGGGTATCCACGAAAGAGCGGAGCTCTTCCACCTCCCGCAACGCCACAGGGCGGTCCTCGGGAACACCGGCGGTTCCCCGAAAAAAATCGGTAAACTGGGATCTGCTCATGGCGGCAGGAGCGCTCTCGTGGGATGCGGCACCACCAAAACGCGTGAAGGTTCCCTCCAGCTCTTCATCCAGGGGACGAACGCTGCGCAACAACCCCTGAAGCTCCGTAAGGGCCTCGTCCAGGTTTGCCTGAAGTACCTGGAGATCGGAGCGCTGATCCTGGATGTGGGCTGTTCCGTCCTGGGAAGAGAGATGCAGATAGACCACACCGCCCGCCAGGCCACAGGTCATCAGGCCGGCGAAGAGGAGCACCAGAACACTGACACGGAAGCTCACCGCCTCCTGTGCCGATTCGGGGATTATCTTTACTGTAACATGTTGCGAGAGAACCGCTTTTGCGGCACCCCGCACCACCCTCACCAGCGCTGTCATAAGACTCCTGTCCACATCCTACCGCATGATAGTTCAGATACTGCCATCCGTCAATCGTAAGTATCGGCGGCTCCTTCCTTAAAATAAAGAAGCGCCCGCTGACTGCTGCTCTCGGCAACCAGCTTCAACCCCGCTCCAAAGTGAAGCACCCGAAGAACAGCTCCCCAGCGGAGAGCTGTTTCGGGCGGCACATACTGGTCCAGACAGTTCTCCTGACTTTCCAGCCAATCCAGATCCAGGACCGTTCCCTCCTGCCCCAAGCGCACCGCCAGATACAGAAGGTTCCGCTCCACCAGTTCATGAAAGAAATGTGTTCCCAGGGACATGTCGGCGATCAACCCCTGGTGCATCTGGTCTATCTCGCACAGCACCGCCGCTGTACCCAGATCGGAGACCTGAACGGGAACACCCAGAGAAGGCATGGTCGTTCCCCATCGACCCGGACCAAGAAGCACCAGCGCTCCCGGCCCGGAAGAAGGATCCTCTTTGGTGACGGCCCGGAGAACTCCCGGCAACTCGTACCGATCCTGCGTGGAGAGTTCGGCGTATGCCCGGGGACTCACCAGGAGAATTCTGCTCACCGGGAAGCCCCCGCCACACCCCACCACGCCTCCCGAGGTTCTCAGCAGAACCTGCCGGGGATGCGGCTCAGGAAAGGGCTCCGGAAGAGATCCGCTTTTCTGAACCTGGATTTGCAGGGGACGGCACTGTACCAGATTTACCCGGTATCCTCCGGATTCGCCAAGTTGAACCGTGAACTCCACGTCCACATCGGTTCCATAGGCCTCGCGAAGTGTCTCCAGGAGGTCCCTCATGTCCGCTACAAAGGAGGTCTCCCGGAAAAAAGGGTCGAAAGTGAGGGTCCAGACGGGCCTGGCCGTGCGCCGCTCCCGCCGGGCCACACGGGGGAGAACCCTTGCTGTTCCCGTCTGATCCAGCTGAACCGTCAGATCAGGGATCAAATCGGAGAAGTAGCGGCTGGTCTCCCGGCCCTCCTGAAGATCCAGCAGATCCACCCTGCGCTGGGTGTGCCGCCGGATTTCCTCGCCGCCCGCCTCGGGACGACGCTCGGGGGCGTTCAGGGCAACCACCCGGGTATAATCGTCGTCGGAGCGATCCACCGCCCGGGTTCCCAGGCCGAAAACCAGTCGCAGCACTCCCGCCCGAGGGTCTATCTCGGGGTGCCAGGCGTAGGGGTTGAAGGAAAAGGCCACTCCCGCCAGATGGGGGAAAAACCAGCGGCCCCGGCAGTGCAGCCCCGGTGCCCCGCTCTCTGCAGATCCACCCTCGGCAGATCCTGAAACCCGCTGAACCAGGAGCGCCATTTGCTCGTCCTGATCAAGGATTCCCCGGTCCCGGCGGTAGCGCAAAGCTGTATCACTGATGGTACTGGCGTAAATCTGCAGCACCGCTGCCAGAAACTCCTGGAGCCGTTCTTCCCGGTTTCCCTGCATGGTGCAGAACACACTCTCGTAGGTTCCGGCGAAGGCGTTGCCGAAGTTGTCCTCCAGAAGACTTGAGGAACGGACGATGATCGGCGAGGTGCCGAAATAATCGAGCATCTCGGCAAAGCGGGTCATGATGTATCGGGGAAACCGCCCCTGGAGCATGCGGTGCCGGACCCCCTGGCTGCCCTCCAGGAAGGTTTCGGGATCTTTCTGGCGCTGCCGGTCCCACCAGCAGTTGTTGATCACCAGAAAGGTGTAATACACATCGGAACCCACAAAAAACGAATCGTGGGGCTCCAGGATACGCTCCCACCGGGACCGTTTCTTGAGGAGGATTGCCCGCGCCAGGAGCATTCCCACGGCTTTTCCTCCGATAAATCCCGTTCCAATCATCCGGCGCCAGATCTGTTGCAGATCGGCCACAGAGAAGAAACGCCGGGCCAGCTCGAAAACAGGCCCCTCCCGGGCCACGATGAGTCGCAAAAGGAGGGATTGATCCCGAGAACACTCCCGGGCCTGGAGAAAGGTTCGATCCCACACCCCGGGCTGCCGGTACCCTGCGCTGGGAAGCCCCGGCCAGGGGAGCTGGTTCAGGACCGTGGTGATTCCGTCGCTATCGCTCACGGCCCTGAAATCCCGGGGCGAGTCCTGGCGAGGATTCCAGCAGAAGAGCGTTCCCTCGGCGTCGTCGTTGCGGCCGTCGGTTTTCACCGGCCGGAGATACAGAACCTCACCGTCCTGATCTTCAGGGTGATCCTCTTTACAGTTATCCCGGGAAGCTGGTTTATCCCGGGTATCCCGGGTATCCCGGGTATCCCGGGAAGGTGTTTCGGGTCGGGCAGGTGCTTCGGGAGAACCATAGAGATCAAGGAATATCTGGGTGGTCTCCTGGAGAGGAGTCACGGCATGGTAGGAATGGACGTTCCGCACCAGGGCAAACCAGGCCAGGCTTCCTGTGCGCAACACCAGAGGACAGGTGAGTTGAAAGAAGTTTCCGATCATGCGGTCCGAATAGGCGCAATCGCTCAGCTCCGAAAGGGAATCAAAAAAGAGAACCGCCCCCTGGCCCAACTCCAGAATGTGGCTGTGGGCAGTGGTGATAAAATGCTCGAACCCCTGATCCAGAGGAAGCCTCCGGATCTCTACTCCCAGGTGGGTGCACTCTTCTTCGGTCAGCAGCGACTCGTGGCGGGCAAAGCGGAAATACGCCAGGCGGTCGCCGGGGCCCCCTCCCCGCAAGGCCGCCCTGCGGCAAAAATCCCGGTACAGGGAGAGACAATCCACCTGGAGCACCACGTTGTCCCCCGGCCGAGGCCCCCGGATCAGCCGGTCAAGGCCTTCGATGCCTGTGGATCGCCGGTTTCGTTGCACCTTCTCCGAAGTCACCCTGTCCCTCCCTGATCAACCCTCACCCTGGTTCGTGCCGGGCGCTTCTGCAGGGTGAGATTCGGGAGCGTGGACATCATCCTGATCCTCGCAGGCAAGATGGGGCTCCCCGCACACATCGCACGTTACCAGACGGTGATGCTCGCGGAAGGCCCGCCAATGAGCCATCTGATTCACCGAGAGCGTTCCCGTGCCATGACAAAGGGGACACTCCATTTCCAGCGCCTGAAGAACGGCCTGTCGGATAAACTCGGAGCGGTTGGGGAGCGAGCGGAGCTGTTCCGCCAGGGCACCATCCACCTTAAAGGTGATCACCTCGTCTTTCATATTCATAGAGATCGCCAGTGTAGTCCCCCTCGGCAGCTTCGGTCCAGACGCGGCTCGTTATCTTCGGCGAGAAGACCAAATCCCGGGAACGGAGAATCTCCCTGACCCGGCCGGGAGCATCGGGAATCAAAACCGACCGCTCCAGGACCGATTTCAGCTCGCGCACGTTTCCCGGCCACCGCCGGTGCTGCAATGCCGCCAGGGCATCGGGCGCCAGAATAACCTCGGCTTTTCCCAGGGCCTGCAGTATCTTCGAGGCCAGCAACGGAATGTCCTCCAGACGATCCCGCAAGGGGGGGATTTCTATGATGATCGAGGCGATCCGGTACCAGAGATCTTCCCTGAACCGCCCCGTGCGCACCATGTTCTCGATGTTTCTGTTGGTGGCGCAGATAAGCCTGGTCTCCACCCGGCGAGACTCGTCGCTCCCCACAGAATAAACCGATCCCTGCTCGATCGCTTTCAGCAGTTTGGGCTGAAGCGTCCCAGGCAGGTCTCCTATCTCGTCCAGAAAGAGGGTCCCTCCCCGGGCCGAGTGGAAATATCCTTTCCGGCGCACCGCTCCGGTGTAGGCTCCCGGGACGGTTCCAAAGAACTCCGATTCGAAAAGGCCCTCGGGAACACCACAGATATTGACATCTACAAAGGGTTTGTCCCGGCGGGGAGAGAGGGCATGAATCGCCTGGGCCACCACCTGTTTGCCTGCACCGGACTCCCCGGTGAGCACCACGGGCAAGCCGCTTGCGGAGGCTCCCCGTACGGCATCCTGAAGCGCACGCCCCGCTGCACTGACCCCTCCCAGGGCGTGGAGAACACCATCCTCCTCGTGACAGGACGGTTCATGCCGGGGTTGCTTCCGGGCATTATCGTTGGCAAACTTCCTTGCCAGGAACGCCCCGCCGGGACGCTCCTGGCCCTCCCGAAGGAGACCCTCCAGAGTTTCTCTCAGAAAAGCCCCGTCGGGAACCCCCGGAAGCCAGGTTCGAACACCTCGCCGAGCCAGATCAAACAGCAACTCTCCCTGGCTCTCCTCCACAACGGCCACAACCAGCACGGCACCACTTAACCAGGAGGGTTGATCAACCAGGCGAAAGCGCTCCCGGGGATAGTCCCGGAAGTCGATGATAAGACCCTTCCAACAGGACAAGTTCCCCCGGGAATGGTCCTGCAACTCCTGCACCCCCGAGGCGTGCCAGACCCGCCCCAGCCCTCGGGCCGCCTGGGTAACCGCTCGTGCCAGATCAGCCCTGGATGTTACTGTAATAAACATTTCGGAATATTTATAAAATAATACCATAAAAAATGCAAATATAATTACATAAAAATTTATTTATTTATTTTCTCGAATTCTTGCGCTTTATTGCCGTTGCCCGATTGTTTCAATCACGAAGGAGACGGCAAGACCCGAGCCGAAAGGTTGCGCTCCCGTGCTTCCTCACGCCACAATACAGGCGTGGACCCGGAAATGCTCCTGCTCTTCGTGAATCGTCGCCACGTGGCGGCCCTTTTCTCACAGTTGTTGCTTCTGGCCACACTGCTCCTGGCCGACGGGTGGGTCCTGGTGCTGGTCTCGCGGGAGATCGGCCTCTACGCAGCTCTGGCCGCCCAGGGGGCGGTGGCGCTGGCGGCAGCGATTGTCCTGGGGAACTCAATTCACCACAGGATACGAATTATCCGCAGCGAGGCCCGCCGGGGAATCTTCCGCCCCTTCCGGTACGCCCGCCTGGCAGCGGTGATCACGGCAGGGGTGCTCCTGGTTCTTCCGGGATTTGTCAGTGATTTTCTGGGGCTTCTCTTGTATTATCCGCCGGGGCGGTTCATCTTCTCAGCAATCTTTCTCCGCTGCCACCGGGAGGTGCTCCCGGCGGTCCACGAATATGTCACGCTTGCAGCTTTTTCCAGCGATGGATCAAAACCAGCCGGTGGCCCACCAGAAGCAGCGGCACCAGAAGCTGCAGGGGAGCCCCCAGGAGATCCCCCGGAGAGATTCCGCGACGGCGCCCCGCCATGCGATCCACCGCCTGGGACGCCACAATAGCCAGGGCATTTCCCACCTGGTCGTATTGCCCGATCATCCAGCGAAGAACCGGTTTTCTGGCGCACCCTATCAAAACGATTCGGGGCTCGGCTTTTCTGATAGCTGTGGTGACCGAGGTCGCAATGGCGGGAGTGAAGGCCGCTCGGCCCACAATCCGCAACCCGGGAAAGGTAATCCGCAGGTTCTCCTCGATGCGCCTCACCGCTTTGGGATCGCTGTCCACGATAAAAATCGCCGCCTGATCCTCCTCAGCTCGGGAGAGAAGGCGAATCAGCCCCTGAAAGGCGCTGTACTTACCGATATCACACCCGCAGGCCAGGCGGGTTTGCCAGCGGGCACCACCGCCTGCGGGCACGACGGCGGCGTTTTTGCCCGCGAGGCCGGTTCGCACCCGTCGGGAACGCACCAGGCGCCACAAAAAAGAGCGACCGGCAAAGAAGAGAATCCCCGGGGCCGTCCGGGTTGCACCCCACACCGGAGCCAGGTCAGGCGGGGCATCCTCAATCAGGGGCAAACCAAAAAACTGTCGAAACGTACAAGACATGCTTCTACAACCTCAATTTATATTATTCAGGGGATCACCGAGCGGGAGGAACAGTGTAGTTCGCTTCCCAGATGCAAGACAATAGCCAGAGCCGCCACTGCCGCCGTTTCTGCCCGTAAAACCGGTGTAGGCAAAGAACAGACCAGCCAGCCCGCTTCAGCCAGACAGGCCACCTCCTCCGGAGCCAGCCCTCCTTCGGGACCGGTCAGAACCCTCCGGGAGCCACCCCCGACCCAGAGCTCTGCCGCCTTCTCCCGAGTGAGCCCCCGGGTTGCCCGCTCGTGAAAGACGATCCCCGGCGTGCCATCGACAAGAGCCGGGAGATCCTGTACCGGGGTCAGCTCGGGGAGGCGACTGCGGCCGCTCTGCTGACAGGCCTCCCGCAGGATCACCTCCCAACGCTGATTTTTCTTGCGCAACTCCGCCTCCTCCCGGGGCGGTCGCTTCACGCAGTGCCGGGTTACTACAGGGACGATCCGGTCGGCCCCCAGCTCCGTCACCTGGCGCAGCGCCTTGTCAAAGAGCTTACCCTTCAGCAGAGGCAGGAACACCTCAAGGGACACCTCTCCCCGAGGCAGCTCCAGGGAGGCCGGTTGTTGAGGATCTTCCCCGAGGATCTTCTGAACCACCAGGACCAGATCGCCCCCTGGACCAACAGAAACCAGGGCCCGGCACACCCCGCCGTTTCCATCGGTACAATCCAGAGAATCGCCCGGGCGAAGCCGCCGAACCTGCCCCAGGTAATGGGCATCCCGCCCGGAAAGATGTATTTCGCCCCCTGGAGGGGGAATGGAAGAAACCACCAGGTGCTTCATCGTTCCTCGCTCAAAAGGGCCTCGCCCAAGACGGCAGCTCCCAGCTCTCTCCGGTCATCACAACTGCTGCAGGTACTCAAGGGCCCGCCGAAGAACCCGATCGTTTTCCAGGTCAAAGAGAATATCCCGGTGCAACACGCGGTTCACCTCGGCACGAACGAGGCGGCGCAGATTGTCAGCCTCGATCTCCACCCCTTCCTGAAGGAGGTCCTGCACAAAACGGTCGATGTCGGCCGGGGAGGGATCCCCCACCTGATCGACAAAATCGACAAAGCGGTTTTCCCGGCGAAGATCGATGTAGGCCCGCTGTTCCTCCTCGGAAAGCCGCGCTTCCTTCACCTCTTCGTGAGGAGAGATACCCTTTTTATCGATGTCCGTTCCGGCCGGGGTATAGTAACGGGACATGGTAAGGCGAAAGCCACCATCGCCCAGTCCCCGGACCTGCTGCACCGACCCCTTCCCGTAGGTGGTGGAACCGAAGAGACGAGCCCGATCCCGATCTTTCAGCGCCGCTGCCAGGATCTCCGAGGCCGAGGCAGAACCATCGTTTATCAGCACCGCCAGGGCAATATCGCTGGCCACAGCCCGCCCGGACCGCGCCTGGAAGCGCTTGTTTTCGCTGGCAACACGGCCCCGGGTCTCCACCACCAGTCCGCCATCGAAAAAGAGATCCGCCACGTCAACAACAGACTCAAGAAGCCCGCCGGGGTTGGAGCGGAGATCGATCACCATCGATGTATACCCCTCCTGGCGAAACTCCTCGAGCGCCTCGGCCACCCGGTCCCGGGTGTGGGGGGTAAACTGGATAATTCGCAAAAAAGCCGTGGAAGAATCGATCATTCCCCAACGTACCGTGGGAATCTGGATGATCGCCCGGGATAGTGTGACGGGAAACTCCAGGTCCCGGCCCCGCAGGATCGTCACCTCCACGGAGGACCCGGGGGCTCCCCGCAGACGATCCACCACCTCGTCCACAGCAAGATCAGCCGTAGACTCACCTTCGATCGCCTTGATCCTGTCTCCCGCCTCGAGCCCTGCCCGGTCGGCGGGGGTGCCCTCGATGGGCGAGACCACCTCAATATATACCGGCCCCCCATCGCGGGACGAGAAGGGTTTATTGATATAGAGACCCACACCACCGAACTGGCCACTGGTGGTATCGGTGAGACTCCGCATCTGATCCGGAAAAAGGTACGCCGAGTGAGGATCATCGAGACTCTCGAACATTCCTTTCAGCGCTCCCTCAATGAGAACGTCGGGATCAACCTCGTCCACGTAATTTCGCTGGATGAACCGATAGACCTGTTCAAAGAGCGCCAGGGACTGGTCAGGAGAACGGGAGCCGCCTTGCGCAGCAAGAGCAGGTGCCGCAAGGACACCCAAAACCAACACGGTTCCCACCGCGGCACAAAGGAACCAAAGGGCAGACCGCGGCGACGAACTTCTTTTTAACATGGGCGACTCCTCTTGACAGCATAACTGGTGTGCACAACCGACAGCATAATATGTAGTAGCATAATACTCAGTAGCATAATAATAGTCATGGCAGGTTGACCACAGCAAGGACTGGTGCGTACCATCTGATTCCAGTTTTTGTTATTCCCGGTTTCCTGTTATCATAGTGGCTCAAACCTGGAGGTTCCGGAATGTATATTGTACCCGTAGCAAGCGGAAAAGGCGGAGTAGGAAAATCCCTCGTCTCGGCAAACCTGGCAATCGCCCTGGCTCAGGCCGGGAAGCGTGTCATTTTGGCCGATCTCGATCTGGGGGGATCAAACCTCCATCTTATCCTGGGCATGAACTCGATAAACGGTTCGATCGGCACCCTCCTGAACAATTCCCGGGAAAAGATCACCTCTATCCTGAACGATACGGGAATTCCCAATCTGCAGTTCATCCCCGGTGATTCCGAGATCCCCGGCCTGGCAAACCTCACGGCAAGCCAGAAACGGATGCTCGTGCGAAAACTCACCTCCCTGGAAGCGGATTACCTCATCATGGACCTGGGAGCGGGCACCGGCCAGACCACTCTGGATTTCTTCCTCACCTCCAGCCACGGAATCATCTGCACCACCCCCACCCCCACAGCCACGGTGAGCGCCTACCTTTTCCTGAAAAACGCCGTCTTTCGGGTGCTCCAGGGAACAGTGGGAAAAACAGGAGCCGGAGCAGACTACCTGAAGGAGCTCTTCCAGGATAAGAGCACCCTTCGCCAGGTCTATTTTCCCGATATAGCCCGGGAGCTGGATATCCGGGATCCCGAAGCGGGCCAGAAATTCCGCCACGCCATGCGGCGCTTCAGCCCCCGGCTGATCATGAATATGCTGGAAAACCCCAAGGACGCAGAGAAAATCAACCGCCTCCGCCGGAGCGCCCAGCAATACCTGGATCTCGATCTATTGCACCTGGGAGTCATCTTCCGGGACGATCTCCAGGACACAGCCCTCTCGGCGCGGCTTCCCATCATCCGATACAAACCCAGCTCTATCCTCTCCCAGGCGATCTACCGCATCGCCGACAAGATGATCCAGCTCGAGGCCGATACCGACGGAAGCGTCCTTGATCTGGAGACGATCAACGACTCCTTTGAAGCCGCTGAAACGGAAGCAGAGAGTGATTTTGAGAACAGAATGAACTATATTGAAGAACTACTGAACACCGGCGCGTTGTCGACGGGGGACCTGGTGGAGACAATCAAAAGTCAGCACCACGAACTGGTTCAGTTGAAGAAGCAGGTTAATCTCTACCGCTCCAAGGTGGTTCGGGCGATCAATCAGGGCTTCACCGTCTGACCCGCACAGGCCAGACCGATGATGAGCGAAGGGTTGAACGAAAAACCGGGAACGGCTAGACAACAAAGGGTACACAGAAGATCCCATGGCTGAGGCAGGAAAACCCCTTTCGGGGATATTAAAGATTGATATTGCCGACCCCGCGCTGAAGGTCGTACTCACCTTTGAGGCCAGCAACGACGGCGACGAATGGACTCCCGAGACGCTTGCCGCAGCGCTGGCCGAACGGGGCCTGGAGAAAAGGCCAGACCACAGTGTCCTGTCGGAGTTTCTCAAAAAAGCCGCCGCATCGGCCGGAAAAGGCCCCGTTTCCGCTGAGGTTGTCACAGGCATCGCCCCGGTCCAGCCGGCCCCGGACACCCCCCTCTGGGAGGATCTGCCAGTTCCGGAGGAACTCAAGCAGATCAGCTCGGATGTCCTTGACCAGACGCCTCCGCCGGTCATAGAACGAACCCTTCGCGAGCCCGTGGAGCGGGAGACCACGGTAAAACAAAAGAGCGGCTTCCCCTTCGGAAAGGAACGGGTGGAGACAAAGATAGTCCGTGACACCGTGGAACGCCAGGAGCGCGTCTACATAGACCCCACGGTGCAGGACCTCTTCTTTGTCCACCAGGGAGCCCTGGTGGGGCGCATCACCCCCAGATCCGAGGGAATCCCCGGCCGGGATGTCTTCGGACGGGCCATCCCCATCAGAAGACTCGCCGATCCCGCGTTTTACTGCGGCCCCAACCTCCAGAAAGTTCGCGATGACATCCGTGCCGGTGCTTCGGGTTTTGTCCGGGTGGGGCCCAACTGGGCCGATCTCATTCCCTTTTCAAACCATTCCTGGTCGGTAGAACTCAGCCCCGACAAGGCCACGGCCTTTCTGATCTTCTCTCCGGGACACCGGGCACTCCCCCTGCCGGATCCGGAGGAGATACTCCAGGCAGCCCGGGAACTCCCCTACCCGGAGGAATCTCTCATGAACGCCCGGGAGCTCCTCCAGCTTCTGACCGATCAGGCCGAAACAGGAACGGAAGAGCGGCTGGTCATCTCCAGTTCCCGCGATGCCTCCTTTGATATTTACGTTCCCGAGGACAAGCTCGCGGCCTACCTGAACATCCACAAGGGCAAGGGCCGGGGAAAACCCCTGAACCTGCGCGATGTGGGAACAGCGATCAAGCAAAGCGGCCTCAAGAAACTGAACTTCGAGACAATCAAGAAAGACATTCTCGCCTTTTATGAAAGCAACGAGATGGACCTCACCAGCTACCTGCTCTGCGAGGGAACAGCTCCCGTGCCGGGGCCGGAACGACAGGTGGAGTACTCCATCACCTTCAACCCGCCCGAAACCACAGAGAAGATCACCTCCCGCCTGGAGGAACTCCTCCGGGAGGCCACGGGAGGCACCGAAGATCCCGAGACCCCGGACGCCCCTCCCCGGGTTGACCCCGAAGAAATCCGCCTGGACTCGCTGAAGGAATTCCCTGCCGACGAGATCCAGAAAACAGCCTTTGTGAAGGCCGAACAGCTTCTCTGTTCGATCGATCCCCCCACCCCGGGAGAACCGGGAATGGATGTCTACGGGGCGATAATACCCGCCGAGCCGGGCCCGGTGGCAGAAATAATCCTTCACGAGAACATCACCCGGCAAAAGGCGGTGATCGCCACAACCCGGGCCGGTGTCCTGGATTACCGCGAGTCCGACGGCGTGGTCTCGCTCCGCCTGCGGCCCCACCAGGATGCAAAGATCGACGTTACCCTGGCAGAGGACCGCATGGAGGCCTGGCTCTCCCTGGAAGAGGGCGCCGGCACGGGAAAACTCCTCACCCGGGAGGCGATTGATCAGGCTCTTGCCCAGGCCCGCGTGACCCACGGTCTGGATCACGAGGCGATCGCCACGGCCCTGCGGGCCGCCCGGGCCTCAAAGGCGGGGGCTCCCGTAACACAGATCACCGTGGCCCGGGGAACACCCCCGACCCATCAGAGCGAGAACCGGGTGGAACACCTGGTGGGGGGCCCCTCGGCGGCTCCCGTGCGGATACGCAAAGACGGCACCGCCGACTACCGCAGCCGGAGCGATATCATCACCGTCGAGGAGGGGCAGGAGCTCTGCCGCCTTCTTCCCTCGCAGCAAAGCGCCATCGATGGCACCGATGTGACAGGTTCCTCCGTTCCCGCACGAAAACTGGGAGGCTTCGAACTGGAGATAGGCCCCAACGTCTCACGCCGGGAAGAAACCGACGGCTCCGTCACCCTCTGCTCCGAGATACGGGGCGAACTCCTGGCTACGGCCAAACGAATCGAGGTGCTCTCGTCCCACACCGTCAAGGGCGATGTAGACATGTCGGTGGGCAACATCCGCTTTCCCGGCGCCGTCACCATAGGAGGCACCGTCAGGAGCGGTTTCTACGTGGTCTCCACGGGAGACGTCAAAATCGGTGGCGGGGTTGAGGGCGCCCTGATCTCCTCCGACGGAGACATCATGATCAAACAGGGCGTCAAGGGCGGAGGGAAGGCGGTTCTCCGGAGCAAACGAAACATCTTGAGCCCCTTCGTGGAGCTTGCCACGGTGCTCGCCGTGGGCGATGTCATTCTCAAGACCGCCCTGGTGCGCTCCCGTATCAAGTGCAACGGCAAGATCTCCTTCAAGGGGGACAAGGGCCGAATCGTGGGCGGCACCCTCCGGGCCCGAAACGGCTTCGAGGTGGCCTGCGTGGGCTCGCCCCGGGGAATAAAAACAAAACTCTCCTTTGGCCAGGACTACCTGGTGGCCGACCTGATCGAGAAGGAAGAAAAGGAGATCGAGAAAGTAAAACGCCGCATCACCCAGGTGGACCTGGAGATGCGCAAGAACGAGAAAACAGGAGCCACGGAGGCGCTGGAAACGCTGCGCTCGGAGAAAATCAAGCTCCTGAAGCTCATGGAAAAGCGGGGATTGCGGCTCTTCACCCTGCGGGAACGCTTTGAGCAGCATTTTCCCAGCAAGGTTGTCATCAGCGGCGAGGTCCACAGTGGCACGATCTTCGAGAGCCACGGCCGGACCTTTGAGGTCACCTCACCCCGCAAGGCGATTGCCGTGGAGTTCAACCCTCACACCGGTAACATCGATATCAGCGAACTGAACGGGAGTTAAGACGATGCCCCTTTTTTTTGAATACCCTCACTGGCTTTCACCGGAAATAATCCCGGGCCTTCCCCTGCGGTGGTACGGACTGATGTACCTGGTCGCCTTCTCTCTGGCCTACCTGCTCACGCGGGTGCAACTGCGGGATCAGCGGTTCGGTGTGAGCAGCACCGTCAGCCAGGACGACCTGGTGAACCTCTTCTTCTGGACAATCCTGGGGCTTCTCGTGGGGGCCCGGATCTTCGCCGCCCTGGTCTACGATACCTCGGGACGGTATCTCTCCCGCCCCTGGCTGATCTTCTGGCCCTTCAACGAGCGGGGAGTCTTTACGGGGCTCCAGGGCATGAGCTACCACGGCGGGCTTCTGGGAGCTGTGGCGGGGTTTGTCACCTACGCAAAGCTGCGCAAGATCGACGTCCTGGAGATGGGCGATCTTCTCGTCACGGCCATTCCCCTGGGGTACACCTTTGGAAGAATCGGCAACTTTATCAACGGAGAGCTCTACGGCCGCGTTACCGCCCGCCCCTGGGGGGTGCGGTTTCCCCAGGCTCAGGAGGTCCCGGCCCGGCATCCGGCGGTGCAGGAGATAGCCGCCCGCCTGCAGATCGATCTGCAGGGGCTGGACTTTGTGAACCTCCCCCGTCACCCGTCGCAGCTCTACGAGGCGGCCCTGGAAGGGGTGGTGCTCTGGGCAATCCTGTGGTTTGTCTTCCGTCACCGGAAACCCTTCAAGGGTTTCATGATCGGGCTGTACCTGATCGGCTACGCCCTGGCACGATTCGTGGCGGAGTATTTTCGCGTACCCGATAGTGATCTGGGGTTCGTGATTCAGGCAGGACCGGAAAACAACCCGGGCTGGCTCTTTCTCTCGCCGCTGAACATAACCACCGGCCAGGTCCTGAGCATCCTCATGGCCCTGGCTGGAGTGGCGCTCCTGCTTCTTCTCTGGGGTATTGGCCGCCGGGCCCCCCGGGTGCAGACCTTCCAGGAAGCACCGGAGCACCGCCGGAACGCCCGGCGGCAGTTGCGCAGAAAGCTCAATCGCCGCTAGAAGCGGATCCGTCGCGAGGCTTTCCTTCGTCGTCCCTGTCCGCAGACCTGCCTTGCCGCAGGTCTGTCAGACCCTGCCACCCCAGCAAGAGCAGAAGCACCACGGCGGAACTCCAGGGTACCCAGTCACCCCAACGCTCGTAAAGGGTAATCCGGGATCCGTCGGGGATATCCACCTGGGCGATCATATACTGCTCGGAGTACTGGGGAACGGTAGCGACAATCCTCCCGGCAGCATCGATATGGGAGGTGACCCCGCTGGCGGTTGAGCGAACCATGGGGCGGCGCAACTCCACCGTCCGGAAGAGAGCCGCCACAAAATGCTGCTGGGCGGCCACCTCCTGAAGCGACCAGTAATCGTTGGTCAGGTTCACCACCACCTCCATGCCCGCCCGGGCAAACTCCCTGACCTGTCCCGGGAAGACATCCTCGAAACAAATGGGCGTGGCAAACCGAAAATCGGGATGATGAAACAGGGTCCGCTCAACGCCGGGAGTCCAGAAGGCAACGTCAAAATCCAGAAGCATCTGGTACACCCAGGGAAGCTGCCTTTCGTAGGGGAAGTACTCCGTAAAGGGAACCAGCTTGATCTTGTGATAGGTCTCGCGCCGCTCACCCGAGGGAGAAAAGAGCACCGCCGCGTTGAAGTTGTGCCGCTCCACCTCCTGCCCATCCTGGTCCAGCACCTGGCGGTAATCATCGTTTCCCGTGACAAGCCAGGTCCCCATCGTTTCCTGATAGGCCAGGAACTCTTTCACCAACCGGGCCAGCCCGTACCGCCGGGGATCTTCCTCGGACCAACGACGAATGTTGGGGACAAAGGCGGTCTCGGACCAGACCACCAGGTCGGGCTCGTAGGCAAGACTCGCATCGGTCAGCTCGATCAGGGAATCCAGCGTTCTGCGATACTCATGCTTGCGGGGATCGCTGTTTTGCTGAATCAGAGCCAGCCGAACCTCTCCCCGCGAGGGAAGGGGCCGCGCCAGCAAAGCAGCCCCCACCCCCAGGGAGAGAACCAGAACCCCCACCGCTGCCAAAGCAAGCCTCCGGAGCCCCCGAACCCTGGCCGCCGAGGAACAATCCCCTCGCAACAGGAGGATCACCATCTCGGCACCCAGACTGTTTACCAGGAGCACCACGAAACTCACCAGCCAGACCCCGCCCAACTCGGCAAGCTGGATAAGAGGCAGAATGCGGTACTGACTGTGAGCAACCAGCAACCAGGGATAGCCCAGGAACCCGCTGCTTCGGGCAAGTTCAAAAGCAGTCCAGGCCAGGGGAAGGACCACCACGCACCAGGGCTCGCGCCGGGCCCGGCGAAGCGCTCCCGCCACCAAGGGCATGAAGATCCCGTAGAATCCGAGAAAGATCACTCCCACAGCCTGAAGCGAGATCAGGTTGAACGTGCCCAGCCAGAAGTTTCCCAAAAGCGTGAAGAGCACTCCGTAGAGCAGCCCGTACCACACGGCCCGGCCCGTCCGGGCTGCGCTGGTCTGCCCCCGCAACACCAGGAAGAGCGGCACCAGAGCGACCCACCCCAGAAGAGGAATCCCTTCCAGAAAGATCGCCGACGGCGCAGCCAGCACCGAGAGCCCCACCGAGAGAAAAACCAGGAGGGGAGAGAAAAAGAGCCACCGCTCCCCCTCACGCCCTTCGTCCCAGCGACGGAGCCCCGCCAGGAACCAGAGGGCCAGATCGACCAGCAAAAGAGGCGCGAAGCGCGCCACCGAGATGAGCCGTTCCGTGCGCGAATCCAGAGCCAGCCGGAGGTTCCCGCCGCTCTCAATAAAACGCTGCACGTAATCCATATTGGCATTCAGGGCGAAAATATAGGAGAAAAGGAAGAGAAAGAAGCCGTAGAAAAAAAGCCCCTCGGCGGCAGGCCCCAGAAGATCCCAGAACAGCGGCCCCCGTCTGAGACGGCTGGCAAGCACTCCCAGCCACAGACAGTGCAAGCAGAACCAGGCCAGAAGCAGGGCATCTCCCCCACCCAGGGGTGTAACCGCCGTGGCAGGAAGGGCAAAGAGAAATACTCCCGTAAGAACCACCGCCAGGAAAAGCCCCAGCAGCACCAGAAAGCCCTGATGGTGATCAGCAATCTTCATAGCGGGCATCATAGCAATCCCCTTGGCACATCACAACAGGAAAACGGTTGACCCCAGGACGATTTTCATGCTAAACATAGCCCTCCCGAACTGAAGACAGGAGTTAGACAGTGGCTAAAGCAAAAAAGGGTAACCTGACACGGGTTCGCCTCAAGAGCACCGAGAGTGGCTTCTGCTACTACACGGTAAAGAACAAGAAGAACACTCCCAACAAGATGGAGTTTATGAAGTACGACCCGTTTGTGCGGAAGCACGTCCTCTTCAAGGAATCGGGCAAGGTCTGAGAAGGAGCGCCTCATGAGTCGTCGATGTTCCATATCGGGTAAAAAACCGATGGCGGGGAATAACGTTTCCCACGCTCACAACAAAACGCGCCGCTGGCAGCGCCCCAATGTCCAGAACAAGCGGCTGTTCGTCCCCGAACTCAACCGGTTTGTACGCATCAAATTGAGTACTCGAGCACTCCGCACCATCAACAAGATCGGGCTGATGTCCTACCTCCGCAAGGAGAACCTCTCTCTGAAGGACGTTACCTGATCCAGCTGCACCCGGGACAGTGTCCCGGGTTCCGCTTTTTCCGTCTGGTTCCCGCTTGATTCGTTTCGTCCAGCTATTCCCCTGATCCCTTTCCCCTTGATCGTCTCCATCGTCGCACCGATCGTTTTCGGTATTCCTGCACAAGCTTCCTGAAAGTCCACTCCGACGGAACGGGGTCGTAGCCGCCAAAAAAGAAGGCCGAACACCGCCCTATCCGCAAGAACCCCATAGAGCACCCCCGCAGAACTCCATGAGCCTCAATGGCCTGGCGCATATACTCCGAACAGGAAGGATAATAATTGCACGTGGCAGGGAAAAAGGGAGATATCATCTTTTGATACATTAAAACAGGAATTAGCACAATTTTTTTGACAATTTTCATATATTCCCTCTCCACGACAGGCCTGAATAGTGTAAAATGCCTCATCGCCATGGTTCAAGATACGGAGAAACTACACAGTATTATCTCCCTCGACTCTGAATTAAACAAGATTCAGGACGAGGATATCCTTCTGGAGCGGATTCTGCTGGAGGCTCGCCGGGTGGTGAGCGCCGATGCAGGCTCGATCTACGCCGTAAACGGAGATCACCTGGTCATCAACTACGCTCAGAACGATACACTGCAAAAGAACCTCCCCGCCGGAAAAAAACTCATCTACAACATTTTCACCGTACCTGTCACGACAAACACCATCTCGGGCTACGCCGCAGCCACAGGAACGGCCCTGAACGTGCCCGACGTATACCAGATCCCCTCATCGGCGCCGTATGGTTTTGATCCCTCCTACGACACCCGGGCGGGCTACCGCAGCACCTCCATGCTGGCGGTCCCCCTGAAGACCAACACAGGAGAAATCCTGGGGGTCATCCAGATCATCAACAAACTGACACCCCGGGGTGAGGTGACAGCCTTTAACCGGGACGACGAGCTTCTGGTAACACACTTTGCCGCCAACGCCACGGTGACGCTCCAGCGGGCGCGCATGACCCGGGCCATCCTTCTGCGGATGATCCGCATGGCCGAGTTGCGGGATCCCAAGGAAACGGGGCCACACGTCAACCGTGTAGCAGGCTACAGCGTGGAAATCTACGAGGCCTGGGCTCGCCAGGCCGGAATTGCCCGGGCGGAGCTTGAACGAACCCGGGACAACCTTCGCATGGCGGCCATGCTCCACGACGTGGGAAAGGTGGCGATCTCCGATACGATCCTGAAGAAACCGGGTCGCTTCACCGACGACGAGTACAACATCATGAAAACCCACACCTGGCAAGGGGCGAGACTCTTTCTGGATAAGCAATCGAAGTTTGACGAACTCGCCCAGGAGGTGGCCCTGAACCACCATGAAAACTGGGACGGCTCGGGCTATCCGGGACACGTGGATATTCAGACCGGCGAGGCGATCGACCCAAACCCCGATGGTTCACCCCGGGGAAAGGCCGGAACAGAGATTCCCCTCTTCGGGCGAATCGTGGCCGTAGCCGATGTCTACGACGCACTCCTTTCGAACCGGGTCTACAAAGATGCCTGGACCGAGGAAGACGCCCTGGAAGAGCTGAAACGTCTGCGGGGCAGCAAGTTTGACCCGGACCTGATCGATATCTTCTTCCAGGTTCTTCCCAATATCCAGACCATCACCGAGCGCTACGCCCGGGAGAACTAAGGCTGCCCGGGGAATTCACCCTTCGAGGGGCAACGCCACCTGTCCTCCCGGAGCAACCGATACCTCGGCGGAGCCCAGGGTGATCTGAATATCCCGGGGATTTTCCGGGAGGGCCTTCACCGTCATGGCCCGCCGGTGGAGCGTAATCTCCAGGGTGCCACCCCAGCGTTTCAGGCGAAACGAGAGGGACTCCCATTCCGGCGGAAGATGGGGCGCAAAGCCGAAACCATCCCGGGTCAGGTACATCCCGGCAAAGCCGCTTACCACAATCTGCCAGGCCACGCCGCACGCTGCGGTGTGGATGCCACCGATGAAGGTCCCCCCGCTGACAGCCTTCCCGGTATTCAAAAGATCCACCGTGCAGGACCGCAGAAAATAGCGATAGGCCTCCTCACCGTGACCGATCCAGGCAGCGCATATGGCGTAGACGGCGTAGCTCAGGGAAGAGCCGTGTTGGGTCCGAGGCTCGTAATACTCCCAGTTGGCTTTCATCACCTCCCGACTGCACGCCTGGGGGTGCAGCATGAAGAGCTGGGTTACATCAGCCTGTTTTGAGACCTGAGTCTCCACGGCGATCCCGTTGGGCCAGCCCCAGTACTCACCGGGGTCCAGCAGGCGTTTCTTGATCACCTCGGGGCGCGTGTCTTCCAGCTCGAAAAACCCCTGGAACTGCTCGATCAGCCCCGTTTCACTATCCGGTGCGGGAATATAGATGCGCCGGGCAATGTCATCCCAGGCATCGCGCTCGCTCTTTTCGAGCCCGATCCGCTCCTCCAGCCCCCGAACGGTCTGGGGATGTTCTTCCGCCAGGGTATCGTAGGTCTCCACCGCATAGCGACAGACAAACTGCGCCTGAAAGTTGGTGAAATAATTATTATCCACGTTCTCGTGATACTCGTCGGGCCCCAGGACACGGATAATCTCGTAGCGCTCCAGCCCGGGCCGGTAGTGAACCCGCGAGGCGAGAAAGCGAGCCACCTCAAAGAGGATCTCTGCCCCGTAGCGATAAAGGAACTCCTGATCTCCCGTGGCGGCAACGTATTTCCAGACGGTGTAGGCGATATCGGGAGAAACATGAATCTGCCAATCGTTGAAGTGGTTCCGAATCCGACGCCCCGAGAGAACGTCGCGGAAGAAATAGGAGGGACAGATCTCCTCGCCGGTGTCGCCGCTCACCCAGGCGTAGAACGCTCCCCGATACCCCAGATCACGTGCTTTCTTTCGCGCTCCGTCGAGCGTGCGATAGCGGTACACCAGAAGTCGTCGGGCCGTTTCGGGTTCGGTAAAGAGAAACATGGGAAGGTTGAACACTTCCTGGTCCCAGAAAGCAGCCCCCTGGTAGGCCTGGCAGGAGAGCCCCCGGGCCCCCAGTGGCAGGTGATCAGCATGGGCAGGCGCCGCGATCACGTTGTGATAGAGGTTATAGCGGATCAAGGTCTGCGCCACCGGATCGCCACCGATCATGATATCGGCGGAAGCCCAACGCTCCTGCCAGACCCTTCGGTGGGCCTCCCGCAGAAGGTTCCAATCACGGGCCACCGCCCGGGAAAGGCCCGCAGCAACGGCCTGGCGCACCTCCGCCAAAGAGGGCAGAGGCCCCCGGGCAGCGTCGCTGGTAATTTTTGTGGTATCCCGCAGATCGTTGGAGGAGTAGAGGACCACCCGTTTTTCCAGCACCACCTCCTGCCCCTCCCGGAGGGAAACCTGGAAAACCCGACAGAGGGTTCCATCGAGGGCGGTCCTTCGACAGGGCTCAATTTCCCCCTCCGGCCCCGACCGAAGGCGAGCGTCTTCCCGGAGCACCAGGTGATACCCCTGCTCTCCCGTTACACAGGACGCTTCCAGACAGTCCGGGCCCTCCTCCAGGGAGAGCGAGGAGAAATGGTCGCCGTTCAGGCTCCAGACCGTTCCATCGATCCCCGTGGTGATTTCAAGGGCCACCTCGCCGAGAGCGGTTATCCTGGTGCGGCTTGTGAGCAGGTGAAGGTCGTCGTAGCTGCAGAAGCGCTCCTCCTCCACCAGAATCCCCGGGGTATCCCATTGAGCCCGGGCGCTCCACTCCCCCCAGCGCATGGCCAGCCTTCGCTCGTACTCCCGGAACCCTCCCTGCCGCCACAGAATATCCTTCCCCTGGCAGGAAATAGTGGTAAAGAGTCCGTTGGGGGCTGTTACCAGCTCCTTCCAGGTTCCGTCGGCGTTATCGTAGGTGTCGGTCACCACCAGGGCCGGATACTGCCCGGCCCGATCGTCGGCAAAGGTCCCCCGATAGCCCATGTAGCCGTTGCCAATCATGAAGTTGCTGCCCGCTGTTATGGCCTGGTCGGGGTCAAACCGGCTCTCCCCGATCTCCCAGCAGGTCTCACTCCAGAGCTCTTCCGAGAGCTTTACCTTCTCTTCCATCTCTGTGTTCACTGTACTCACTATGCTCACTGTACCAGCCTGACCTAACCCTTCACGGAGCCCGCCATCATGCCCCGCACAAAAAACCGTTGAAGCCCGAAGAAGACGATCAAGGGCATGATCATGGTAAGAAACGCCCCCGACGTGAGAACGTACCAGGTTTGCCCCCGGGACCCCACCAGCTCCGAGAGACGGGTTGTCACCACGGCTACATCCACGCTTGTTCCCAGGAAGATCAGAGCCACCAGCAGATCGTTCCAGACCCAGAGGAACTGAAAGATCGCAAAGGACGCCACGGCAGGAACCGAGACAGGCAACACGAGAAAGATAAACTTTGTCATGGGCGTGGTTCCGTCCACCTCGGCAGCCTCGATCAAGTCCCGGGGGATCTGCGAGATGTAGCCATAGAGCAGATAGGTAGCCAGAGGCAACCCGAACCCGGTGTGGGCGAGCCAGATCCCCAGATAGGTTCCCGCCAACCCCACATCGTTATAGAGGCGGAAGAGCGGCAACAGCGAGGTCTGCAGAGGCACCACCATGAGTCCCACCACCAGGATAAACAGGAGCCGACGGCCCGCAAACTTCATCCAGGCCAGGGCATAGGCGGCAAAGGCCGCTATCGTTATGGGGATAACCGTAGCAGGAATGGTCACAAGCAAACTGTTGAGAAAGGCGTTGCCCATGGCGTCTTCCGTGAGAACCGAGATATAGTTTCCCAGCGTCCAGTGACCATGGGTAAAGGGCTGAAAGACAGCCATCCACCACCCCGTAGCGTCTATGGCCTCGGGCTCTCTGAAAGAACTTATCAGCAGCCCGAAGGTGGGAATCGTCCATATGATAACGATAACCGCCACGGCCAGGTTCAGCATCACCCGCCGGGAGATTTCCTGCGGAGTTTTCTTTCGCTTCTGTAGTACGAGAGTATGTTCCACGGAATCCTCCTAGACCTGATTCATTCTGCGAATGTTGTAGATCATCACCGGCGTCACGGCGATAAAGATGATCACCGCCAGGGCCGCCCCGCGCCCGTAGGCGCCCTGGACAAACATCTGGTTGTACATCATGTTTGCCACAACCTCGGTGTTGAAACGCCCACTGGTCATGACATAGACCACATCAAAAACCTTGAGAACGAGAATAACGATGGTGGTTGTCACCGTAAGAATTGCACCGCTCACAAAGGGAATAATTACCTGAAAAAAGATACGAAACTCCCCCGCACCATCGATCCGGGCCGCCTCGAGCAAACTCGAAGGAACTCCTTTTACCGCTGACGAGAGAATAACCATGGCAAAGCCCGTCTGGAGCCAGATCATGATTATGATAAGGAAAAAATTGTTCCACGGCTCAAGGCGAAGCCATCCCAGAGGATCCTCTCCCAAGGCAACCCTGAGGGCGTTCAGAAGGCCGATCTGGGTTCCAAAGCTTGCCCGGTAATAGATAAAGCGCCAGATAACCGAAGCACCAACAAAGGAAATTGCCATGGGCAAAAAGATGAGGGACTTGGCAAAACGCTCCCACTTGATCCGGTCCACCAGAACAGCGATGACCAGTCCCAGGGAAACCGCAAAGAGAGGAACAAAGACCAGCCAGAGGGCGTTGTTCCGCAGGGCGATTCGCAGAGCCGGGTCCGTAAAGGCCCTCAGGTAGTTCTGGAATCCAAAGTTTATGGGAGTTCCCCCCCGCTGAAAATCAAAGAAACTGATATATATCGTCCGCACCGTGGGATAGATGATGTATACCAGAAGAATCAAAAACGCAGGCGTAATGAAAACATAGGGACGCAGAAGATCACGCGTCCTTGCAGGCAGGAGCCCCACCAGATGATCCGCCGTGAGAAAAAGCCCCCAGATACCGCCCACGCCAACCAGCAACGCCACCAGGGCGATCACCGGACGGGGAGCAGAACTATCCCGCATAAAAAGAAAACTCCAGGAGAAGATCGCCACCAACGCGACCGCCCCCAGCACCGCCATCAGAATTCGGGTATGTCTGCTGTGCTCGCTCACCCTGTCACTCATTCAATCCCCCCGTGGAAGGTGGTCCATCCGGGCGACGCGCCCGCTCCATGCGGACGCGTCGCTACCGGGAAAAAGGCGAAACAGCCCCCTGCCTTATCGGCGGGGCCAGCTGTTGTCGATGTTCTGCAGGGTCCGTTCGAGATTCACGTTGGGGTAGTTATTCACATAATCGGTGATCTCGGTCCAGAACGATCCCGCTCCAACCGGGCCGGGCATCAGGTCGGAACCGTCAAACCGGAAGGTATCAGCGTTGGCGATGATCTCGGCGTAGCGCCGGTCTGCCTCGGTGGGATACCAGCTCAGGTCTGCATCGGCGTGGGGAGAGACAAACCCTCCGGCCTCGACCCAGGCTTTGGTGGAGATTCCCTGGGTCATGTAGCGCGCCAGAGCACGGACCTCGGGACGGTCGTTAAAGACACCGTAGATGTCGCCTGCACCAAGTACGGGCCGCCCGAACTCCTCGTCGATCGGAGGCAGGTAGAAGAAGTCGGCATCCACTCCAACCTCTACCCCGCGAGGGAAGAAAGCAGGGATAAAGCTGGCCTGGCGGTGCATCCACGCCGAGGGAGGATTGGTGAACAACGCGTTCGGCGCATCCCCGAAGGGGGTCAGAACGATACCGTCGGTTCCGCCCAGAACGTAGTCCTCGTTGAACCAGATATCACTCATAATATCGAAGGCCCGCTTGACTTCGGGGCTGTTGAAGGGATGTTTTCCCTCTACCCAGTTGTCGTATACCTCAACAGGAGCGATGCGGAGCAGGATATCCTCGATCCAGTCCGTTCCCGGCCAGCCCGTGGCACCGGCTGATTCAATACCAATGGACCAGGGGACACCGCCGTCGGCGACGATCTGATCCGAGAGGGCAATCAGCTCATCCCAAGTTTCGGGAACCTCGTAGCCCGCCGCGTCCCAGGCTTTCTTGGGGTACCAGACCAGGCTCTTGACGTTGGCCCGGTGCCAGAAACCCGACATGATACCGTCCATGGTGGCCATATCCAGCCAGCTCTGGTCGTACTGCTGCGAGAGGTACTCCCGGGAGAACCATTCGTTCAGGTCTATCACCTGACCACCCTGGACAAAGTCGTTCAAAAGACCGGGCTGGGGAAAGGCGGCCATATCGGGAGGACTGCCTCCCTCGACCCGCACGGTGATGAGGGACTCAAAATCACCGGATCCCTCGTAAACCACATTGATCCCCGTGGCTTCCTTGAAGATATCCATGGACCGGTTGAACCGACGGGCGTCCTCGTCCACAAAAGCTCCAAAAATCCGCACCGTCTCTCCCGAGAGATCCTGTCCCTCGGTCCAGGGGTTATCGGTGTAATCAACATCGCTGACGGGAGCCTTTTCGGCCTGTCCTCCGGCGAAGAGGGTCACGGCAGAGAAAAGAAATATCCCCGCAATTAAACAAACAGTTGTTTTCTTGAACATAGCACCTCCTGTTTTCGGCTTGTCCTTTTAGTTGCGATATGCAACCAACCATGAGGGTACCACGGCGAATTCCCGCTGTCAACGAAAAAAACGCCCCTTTTCCGGGGTTTCAAGGCAGCAAATTTGACAGCTCCCGTATTGTCGTGTAGAGTTGGTTTCGGAAACCAACTGATGTCGCAAATCAGGTGGCAAGACCCTGAGGGAGGCTCCGGGCGGAACCCTTCGGAGCAGGGCCCGAGAGCGCAGAAATAATCACGAAACGGCGGCGACAATGGAACGATACGTCAGTAAGGTAAATATCACCCGCGTCCTTCGGACTATCTATCTCACCCACGGGTTGAGCCGGGTGGAGATCGCCAGAATCCTCGATATAAACAAGTCCACCGTCTCGAAGATCGTCTCCTTTCTCGAGGAGCTGGGAATCGTGGAAACCGCGGCCGTGGGCGAGGCCGGCCCCACCGGCGGCAGACGGCCCCTGCACCTGCGCATACGCGCCGACTGGGGTTGTGTCATGGGCCTGGAGATTCAGACCGAGGCCTTCACCGTTGTGGGGGTCAATCTTCAGGGTGAGGTCTTTTTCAGCCACACCGAACCCCTGGATCTGCGCACGGTCAGCCTGGTGGATGCCTTCATCGGAATAGTAGACCGCTTTCGCCCCAGTCTGGAAAACACGGGCATGCCAATTCTGGGCATCGGCGTGGGGTTACCGGGGTTTGTCGATCCTGTCCGGGGCGTTCTCTGCGCGTCCATGCCCTTTGAACAGTATGAAGAGATCAATTTTGTCCGCGAGGCCCGGGAGCGGCTCGGCATCCAGGTGCCAGTCCTGGTGGATAACGACGCAAACTGCGGGTGCTGGGGCGAGCTTGCCTTTCGTCACAGCTCCCGGCCGGGGAACTTTATCTTTGTTCTGGGAGAACACCGAAAACACACCATCGCCATGGACAACCACCGGATCATGGCCCTGGGGCTGGGGCTGGTTCTGAACGGCCAGGTCCACCACGGAGAGACCTTCTCGGCCGGCGAGTTCCGAAGCATCCTCTACAAGGAGGACCAGGTGAACCAGTTCTCCATATCCGATGATCAGGCGCGGCAGTTTCTTCAGAATTCCCGGGTGAACGAGATGATCGTGGACGAGCTGGCCCGGCACATCGCCTTCCTGGTGAACATCCTCAACCTTCGCAAGGTGGTGATCGGCGGCCCCATCGAGGTTCTGGCTGATCAAATCCAGAAAGCGGTACGGAACCACGCCCAGACGAACTGGGCCTACCCCCAGAAGGTGGATTTCGAGATGGAGGTTTCGCGCCTGGGCGAACGGGCCGTCGCCTACGGCGCAGCGGGAATGTACCTGGAACGGCTGATCAGGATCCCTTCGGTGGAGACCGGCACAGAGGCCACTGCGGCCGTCGGCATCGACCTCTTGCCCCAGGTGGGGCAGCAGAATCAGCTGGTCCGGCGGTAGACCTCTTCCACAAGCTGCAAATGCTCGGGCGTTCCCATCTCCACCGCCTCGGGCACAAACCGCACGGGCCGGGAAAATCTCCCTTCCGGGGATTCCCTCGAGGGATCTCCCGGAGGGCCCAGGAGTCCCCGCTCAAACTTAACCCGCAGGATTCGCCCAACCGCCCGATTCAGGGCATCTTCCGGGATCTCGCCCTCCTCCAGAGCACGGAGGATTCGCCGAAAACTTCCTTCGGGAGACAGGGGGTACAGGAGCAGATCGGCCCCCGCCTGGAAGGCCCTCAGGGGGCGCTCGTCGGGGGGCGCAAAGCGATCCAGAGCTTTCATGACAAGCGAGTCCGTCACGATCAGGCCGGAGTAGCCCAGGTCCTTCCGAAGCATTCCCTGGAGCACTTCCGGGGAGAGCGTCGCCGGGGTATCGTCACCAACAACCCGGGGAAGGCTGATATGGGCTGTCATGACCCCCTCGGCCCCGGCGGTGATTCCTTCGCGAAAGGGGATAAACTCCAGGGTACGGAGGCGTTCCAGATCATGATCGACAATCACCGACTGATAATGCGTATCCTCCCGGGTATCGCCGTGGCCGGGGAAGTGTTTTATCACGGCGCTTACACCGTTATCCTGGAGTCCCCGCACCGTGGCCGCCACCATGCGAGCCACCAGATGGGGGTCGCTGCCAAAAGCACGGCTCCCGATGACGGGGTTTTCGGGGTTGGTCAGAATATCCGCCACGGGGGCAAAGTTCATGGTTATTCCCAGACTCCGAAGTTCCCGAGCCATGGCTCCGGCAATGGCGTAGGCCAGCTCCTCGCTTCCTGTAAGGCCGATCCTCCAGGCCGAGGGAATCGCCGTGGCGGGCATTCGGGTGCTGCTGTTCAGGCGGCTCACGATCCCGCCCTCCTGATCAACCGCCACCAGGAGGGGGATGGGGCTTGCCTCCTGAAGATCCTCCACCAGACGTCTGGTCTGATCAGGGTCCCGAAGATTCGCCCCGAAGAGGATCACCCCCCCGGGCTGGACGGTGCCGATCATGGCCCGTGTCGCCTCATCCAGCTCGACCAGGGGGGCTCCCCGGGAATCGACCACCAGGGCCGGCATGAAAAGTTGCCCCACCCGTTCTTCCAGAGTCATGCGGGAGAGCATATCCTGTACTGCCCGTTCCCGGAGGGCATCATCCAGAAGCAATCCGGCGCCGGCCACGGCAGACCCTGCCCCCCCGGGGGGAAGCAGGTCATCAGCCTCCGCTCCCGGGGGACCACCCCGGGACTCCCGGGGGAGTTCTTTCGGGAGGGCCTCACCGGGAGAGCCTTCCGGCCCCGGCGTGGCACAGGCCACCAGCCCCAGGGAAAGGAGGGCGACAATAGTGGAGAGTGTACACAGGTGTACACAAAAAAAGACACAATTACGCGAAAAAAGATTCATTCCTCTTTTCAAAATCCGGAATCCTTTGCAATATGGACAGTTAGAAACTCAAAGAGCGGCCACGGCCAGTGGCACGGTTCTTGCTCATAATCCTTTGAATGGAACGGACAGCACTGGTGAAAAACCAAAAGCCCCTCCCGGATGAGCTCCGGACGGAGTTGATCCGCAAGTCAGTACACATCCTCATAGCCGCAGTTCCCTCCATGACGGCTTTTTTTGGCACGGCTGTAACGCTGGGCATCCTGGCAACGGGCATCCTGCTCTACACAACAGCAGAGGCCCTGCGCCAATGCGGCCGATTCGTGCCGATCATAACACATATCACCCAGGTTTCGTCACGATCCCGGGAGGTCGATCACTTTGTCCTGGGCCCGGTCACGCTGGGAATCGGAGCCATGCTGGCGATCATGCTCTACCCCCACCCGGCGGCCTCGATTGCCGTCTACGCCCTGGCCTTTGGCGACAGCGCCGCCAGCGTGGCAGGCAAGTTCCTGGGGACCCTCACAATTCCCCTGACGGGGGGGAAGACCCTGGCGGGGAGTCTGGCCTGCACCGTAGCGGTGGCCCTTACCGTAGCCGTGATGCTCCAGGGCCGGGTGTTCACTGCCCTGACCCTGGGTGTTGCAGCAGCTCTGCTGGAGGCGCTTCCCACCCGCGACGCCGATAACCTCCTCCTTCCTGTGGGGGTGGGGCTGGCGGCAACGCTGATCCTGTAGCAACCGGCCCCGTGCGGCCATCGGGCTCGCGAGGCTACTCCAGGAGATAGTCCCGGTAGTTTTCCACGGCAAAGACCGTTGCGCCCAGAACGGTCAATCCTGCTCCCACAATAATCAGGGATATCTCGGCCCGGTAAAAAAGAAGCCCCCGACCCAGCGCCAGAAACGCCGCCGCCAGAGCCGTGAAAAGCGGCCGGCGCTCCCGGACCACCAGGGCGGCCTGGAAAAAACTCACCACCGCCAGAAAGAGCACCACCAGCATCACCGTATCCACCGACAGGCGCAGGCCCATGGCATAGACCAGGTTGTCGGGAAGAACCAGACTGTCCAGGGGAATTGTCCAGCTTAATCCCAGAGAAACGGCAAGAACCGCCAGCAGTGACATGCCATGGCGCTGCAGGGCACCACCCCCCGCGCAGAGCGCTCCCGTAAAGAGCGCCAGCGTTCCTGCAATCCAGCCAAAGGAGGTCACCCGCGAGAGAATCGGCGAAAAATGCCTCCACGATGTGGCGGGGATCATGATTTGCCCCGCTTTGGTGACATCCAGGCAGGAAAAGAGAAAGAAGAGCATCACAAAGAACACTGTCACCGAGGGACTTCGCCGGAACGTGCGCATATACGCCGCAGCGGCGCTGCAAAAAATACCCCACGTTACCAGAGCTCCAAGAAGGGCCTGCCCCCGGGACGGGGAAATCTCAAGTTCGCCCCCCAGGGGAAAGATTGCCAGATTCCGGACCAGGGCAACCAGAAAGAATCCGCCAGCCAGAAAAACGAGCACCATCAGTGCCGCCAGGGTGTGTATTCGTGCCGTTCGTGTCATTTCCCCTCTACTATACCGTTTTTTCCGTCAAAAAACTGCATCTCCCGCCGCCCCGGGGTAATGATTCTCCCCTGTCGGGACGATAACAAGGGATGAGGAGTTCTGATTCCATGGAGAAAAACATGAAACGCTTAGGCCCAGTTGTCCTTCTGCTCACCCTGGCGGTGGCAACAACCAGCGCCGGAGATATCGCCCGCTTTGCAAATCTTGGCTTCTCTCCCGATTCCCGGGTTTTCCTCTTTGGCCAGTACGGAATCACTCACCCCGAAGGAAACCCTTTTGCCGAAATCTACGCCGTCAATGTGCCGGATAATGTGTTTCTTCCCAAGGGGGTACAGAGTCGCACTTTCTCGCGCACCCTTTCGGGGGGCCAGGACGGAAGCGGCGCTCTCTATACGTTGTTGCCCCTCTTCCAGCCCCTCATAGGGCAGCATCAGATCGACCATCTCTCACAGGGCCGGATCATCTACCTCTTCATCGATGGCGAAAGCGATCCCCAACCCCGGGTATCATTTCGGGATTTTCGCACCGGCACCAGCTATACCCTGGATCTTGTCCAGGAAGCTCGGGGCCGGGGGGCTGACGGAAGCGCAGCCTTTCATCTGAATCTGCAGGCTCGCTACAGTGACGGCACCACCCTGGAGCAACAGGTAGGACGCCCCACTCTCTTCCGCGAGGGGGTAAACCGCTACCGCATTGGCCGGGTGATCGTCTCCCCCGACAACACCTCCCTGGTGGTGGTGATGGAGCGAATCACCGACATTGCCGGAGGACGGCGGATCCGTTACATGGTGGAGACCGTTCGCCTGCGCTAACCGCCCCATTCCCCCGAGATTCCCCCGGGATACAAGGAAAATCTTGACGCCCGGGGGTTTTGCCCATACACTCTCGCCGAAATATCATGGCAGAACAGATAACAAAACGGTCCACCAGCTACTCAGACTGGTACGTAGATATAGTCCTGCGGGCACAGCTTGCAGACTACAGCCCCGTAAAAGGGTCCATGGTGATCCGCCCCCGGGGATACGCCCTGTGGGAGCGAATGCAACAGGCCCTGGACAGGATGTTCAAGGAGACGGGCCACAGCAACGCCTATTTCCCCCTGCTCATTCCCGAAAGCTTCCTGAAAAAGGAAGCGGAACACGTGGAGGGCTTTGCACCGGAGCTGGCCGTGGTAACCCACGGCGGCGGGCAAGAGCTGGAAGAACCTCTGGTGATTCGGCCCACCTCGGAGACGATCATCTGGAGCATGTACAAAAAGTGGATTCAGTCCTACCGGGACCTGCCGCTGCTGATCAACCAGTGGGCCAACGTGGTGCGCTGGGAGAAGCGGACCCGCCTCTTTTTGCGCTCCACGGAGTTTCTCTGGCAAGAGGGCCACACGGCCCACGAGACGGAACAGGAAGCCCGGGACGAAACTCTGCAGATGCTCGATGTCTACAAGCGTTTTGCCGAGGAATACATGGCAATGCCCGTGCGCACGGGGGTCAAAACCGAGAGCGAGAAGTTTGCCGGAGCGGTGGACACCTACGCGATCGAGGCGCTCATGCAGGACCGACGGGCGCTCCAGGCCGGGACATCCCACTTCCTGGGGCAGAACTTCGCCAAGGCCTTCGATGTGCAGTACCAAACCCGGGAGGGTTCCCTGGAATACGTCTGGGCCACCAGCTGGGGAGTCTCTACCCGTCTGATCGGCGCACTCATTATGGCTCACTCCGACGATAGCGGGTTGGTCATTCCTCCGCGCCTGGCCCCAACCGAGGTGGTGCTGATCCCCATTTTCCGCAACAAAACAAAAGAGGCTGTCCTGGAGGCGGCCCGGACCCTGGCCAGGGAGCTCCGCCAGGAGTTCCGCCTGGAGCTGGATACCGACGAGAACTCTTCGCCGGGGTGGAAGTTTGCCGAGTGGGAGATGCGGGGCGTCCCGATCAGGGTTGAGCTGGGCCCCCGGGACCTGGAAAACAACCAGGTCACCCTGGTGCGGAGAGACACCGGCGAGAAGGAGTCCGTATCAATCACAGCCGTGGCAGGGCGAATACGCTCCCTTCTGGAGGAGATCCAGAAGAATCTCTTTGACCGGGCCCTGGCCTTCCGCGAGGAGAACACCCACCGCCCCGAGACCTGGGAAGACATGAAGGCTCTCTTCAACGGCACCGGTTCCGATGACCAGGCAGCACCGGGAGGGTTTGCCCTGGTTCCCTGGGACGGTGATCCCGCAACAGAGGCGCTGGTAAAGGAAGAGACAAAAGCAACGATCCGGGTCCTGCCTTTCGGAAACGAGGAGGAAGCCCGGGGGAAAACCTGCGTTATCAGCGGGAAACCGGCCCGGCACATGGCGGTCTTTGCCAAGTCCTATTAAATGCACGGGCCCCGATGATTATCGGGCCAGAGGATTATCCGGGCGGTGATCAGCCGGGTTGATCGCGAAAGCCCGGTGATTCTGTGCTATAGTTTGGGGAGTGAAGACGATCACCTGCTGCGGAACGCTCCGCCCGGTCCGGCTCCGGGCGATGATTATGGCCTGCGCCCTGGCAGGGATGGTTCCCTCCCCCCAGGCCCCTCTGGCCCGTGAGATCACAGCTCTTTATATCTCGGCGATGCCCACCTGGATCTATAACGGCTTCACCACCGACAGCGACGGCGAAAGCGTTCAGGGAAGCGATACCAGCCCCCTGCGCATGACCTTCGGCATCGGCCTGGAACTTTCCCTGGGAGAGAAGAACCGCCTGGAGCCGAACCTCTGGGTGTACACCCAGGAATACGCCGCCCTGCGGGATCACGACAAAACCGTACCAACCCAGATCGAGACGGGGTCTTCCGTGGGGGATATCGCCAACACCCTGGGGATAGCTCTGAGCCTTCCCTGGCTCTACACCCTGCCCTGGCCCGACCACGAGGCCTGGCGCCTCTCGGCCGGGGGCGGAATCACCCTGATCTTCCGGATCCCCCTGGAAGCGATCGACGGCTCCGACGCAAGCCCCGTGACCGAATACTGGATCGCCGGGCGCTTTTTCTACCCCCATCTCCAGGCAGCCGCCGATTACAGGCTCACGGACACACTGGAAGTTGGCGCAGGTCTGGAATGGTATATCCCGGCCTACAACCTCTGGGTGGACAACAGGGAGGACACCCCCTTCCTGGACGAGACGATGCTACGCTTTGGCCTGCGCCTTCGTCATCGCCTGGGTTCTCCCTGACCCCGAGTGGCCGCGATCTGGGTCACAAAACCGGCGGTCATCATATCCAGAAAAGCCCCGATCCGTTCCAGCAGGGGCATAACCGGCAAAAGAATGAGATAGGACTCCTCCATCCCCCGGCCATAGCGGGAGGCCAGAAAGGAGAGCATCAGCAGGACGCCCCCTGCCGGCGTCCGGGCAAGAAAGAAGGAATAGAGCACCGTGGAAACGGTCAGAAGCATCAGATCGCCCAGTCCGATATCCAGGGCGGTATAGGAGCGGATCACCAGGAGAAACCCGGCCATGCTCACCAGAGCGGTGCCAGCCCGGCCGTAGAGAGCAACCCAGGGAGAAACCGAGGCCCCCACCGCGCGGGGGATCTCCAGGGAATCCCTGTTCACCCGCGTCAGCGTGGCCAGGGAAAAGAAGGAATCACCCGACCCCAGGGCGGCCACCGCCACAGGGATCATCGCCGAAAGCCAGCGCAGGGGATGGGTTCGGCGGCGGTCAAAGAGGTAGAGAATTGCCGGATATACCAGAACCGCCATTACCAGGACCGCCACAATCAGGACCAGCAAGAACTGGCTGAACAGCCCCAGGTCAGCCCCGTCGCGCAGAAGCACCGTCAGAGCCGCCACGGGCAAAAGCACCAGGACTCCCAGGATACCCACCAGAAGGCGGTTCATGCGGTAGAAAATGCGGTTGGCCGAATCGACCACCAGGGAAAGGGGAGAGCTCACGCTCCGGTCGTGTTTGAACGAGACCCCCACCAGAAGGGCCATAAGGAGGATTCCCGCCAGGGCACCATCGTCCAGAACAAAGACCCTGAAGGCGTTGGCAGGAATCGCCTCCAGGAAGGAGGCGATCAGCGAGGGCGGCGCCGTAATACGCCCCTCCTGGACCATGGGAGGAATCCGCTGGGGAGAGAAAGCCAGAATGGCCAGCCCTCCCAGAAGGGTGGAGACCACTGTACACAGAAAAAGCACCACCGCGCTGAGCATCCCCGCTTTTCCCAGAGCACCCTTGGTGTGGAGCTCGTCCACAGCAGCGATCATGGCAAAAAAGACCAGCGGAAAGAGCAGAAACCGCCCCGCCAGAATAACCAGCTGCGACAACTCCGTCAGAAGAGCCGCCGTGTCTCCCCCGGCCAGGGGCAGAACCATCCCCAGAAGAACCCCGGCGGAAGCCCCCAGGGCATAGCGAAAAGAAATATTCATACCGTTACGCTCTCTTGAAGGAGAGGAGTCCCGAGCGCTGGCCGTATTTCTGCCACCGCCCCGCAGACTTCTCTGCCTTGTCTATAATCTGCTCCGCCGCCCACCGGGCCACGGCCCTGCTGTCGCTCTCCGAGGCCTGGAGGCCACGAATTGTCACGGATTCCCCCTCGTAGTAGGCGAAGAGGGAACGCACCAGCCCCTGGACGGCCCCGCAGAGCGCAGCCTCGAAAGGAGGAAGAACCTCGGCACCGCCATCGTACCAGACAACGGTGATATCGCCCGAGCCGCGACGTAAAAAGTATCCCAGCACCTCCTTGAGAATAAAGAGGTACCCCTTCAGCGCAGCATCTACCCCCTGCTCGATCAGGGCAGACTCGGTCTGATGCAGGGGAGTGTGAATACCTTCGGGAGCGCAGACCACCACAGCCCGGGACGCCTCGCGGGTCTCTCCCTCCAGGGCCAGCACCACCGACCGTGCCGAGAGAAGCGACCGTCGCGACCAGGGCAGATAGCAGAGCCCCGACCCTACCGAATCGGGAACCTGGGGGTGTTCGCCGGCAGAATCGACGGTGGCGAAGACCTGGTGCTGTCGATTGAGGAACTCCTGGATCATATCGTCTGTAAAGGCCGACTGTTTACCCGTTATCAGGACTGGCTCTTGCATGGTACGGTATAGTAGTAACCGCTTCACGTGAGGTCAACGCCATGAAGATTGCTATCGGACAGATTAACAGCACCATCGGAGATTTTTCCGGCAACCGGAGGCGAATCCTGGACGCCGCCACCACCGCCCTGGGTCAGGGTGCCCGGGTGATCGTCTTTCCCGAACTCTGTGTCTGCGGGTACCCCCCCATGGACCTTCTGGACCACGCCACCTTTGTGGAAGAGAACAACCGTTCCCTGCGACAGCTTCAGAAGGAGCTGCCCCGGGAGATCGCCGCCGTGGTGGGGCTGGTGGACTGGAACCACGAAACACCGGGCAGGGCAATCCAGAACACGGCTGCAGTGATCCACCAGGGCCAGGTGGTATTCCGCCAGGCCAAGCGGCTTTTACCTACCTACGATGTCTTTGACGAGGCCCGTTATTTTGAACCAGCCACATCGTCGGGAATCTGGCTCTTTCAGGGAGAGCGTCTGGGGATCGCCATCTGCGAAGATCTCTGGGCGGGAACAGAACCGGCCCCGGGGGTGCGGTACCAAAACAACCCTGTACGGGATCTTCTGGACCAGGGCGCGACGGTACTGCTCTCCCCGGCGGCCAGCCCCTTTTACAAGGGAAAAGCCTCGTTCCGCCGGGAGCTGGCCGAGCGAATCGGCCGCCAGGCATCACTTCCCCTGATCTATGTGAACGCCGTGGGCGGCAACGACAGCCTGATCTTCGACGGCGGCTCCTTCGCCACCCGTGGATCCGGGGAGGTCCTGGAGGAGAGCGCCCGCTTCCGGGAAGATCTGACCCTGGTCGATCTCACCCCCCTTCCGGAAAGTCCGACGGAAGCAGAGCGGGCAGCCCCGCGCCATCTTCCGCCATCGAATGAACCGACCGATGAAATAAGCGAGATCGAGGCGGCTCTCGTGCTGGGACTGCGAGACTACCTGGAGAAAACAGGCTTCTCCCGGGTGCACCTGGGGCTTTCGGGCGGGATCGATTCGGCCGTGGTGGCAGCTCTGGCCGTGAAGGCCCTGGGACCGGAACGGGTCACGGGGTTTCTTATGCCCTCCCGATATTCAAGCCCGGGGAGCATCACCGATGCCGAAGCTCTGGCCGATAACCTGGGTATCCAGCGGGAGATCCTCCCCATCGATCCCCTCTACCAGGCCGTGACGGCCTGCCTGGAAGACCAGTTTGCCGGAACCGCCCCGGGTTTGGCCGAAGAAAACATCCAGGCCCGGTTGAGGGGTCTTCTGATGATGTCCTGGTCCAACAAGTTCGGGTCCCTGACCCTTACCACAGGCAACAAGAGCGAACTTGCCGTGGGCTACTGCACTCTCTACGGCGATATGGCCGGTGCTCTGGCGGTACTTGGGGACGTCCTGAAAACGGAAGTCTTCGCCCTGGCCCGGTTTATGAACCGCGAGAGGGAGATCATACCGGAGAACACCATCGTGAAACCGCCTTCGGCCGAATTGCGGCCCGATCAGAAGGACGAGGACAGCCTCCCTCCGTACCCCCTGCTGGACACCATTCTGGAGGAATACCTTCTGGAAAACCGGACCTTCCAGGAAATTGTCTCCCGGGGACACGATCCGGCCACGGTGGAGCACGTCCTGGGCCTGGTGGCGCGCAGCGAGTACAAACGGCGCCAGGCCCCGCCGGTTCTGAAGGTAAGCCCCAGAGCCTTCGGCACGGGACGCAGGATTCCCATCGCCCGCCATATCTACGAAACCTCCCGTTAGGAATCTCTGCGGATAGGGCCGGCAACATTGATTATCCGGCGGGGCAGCGTTATCATTACCTGTAGAAGCAGGAGAAACCAGCGCAGGCCGGACCAGGGCCGTCGGGTTGCAGGGCACGACGGGACCTGTGCCTCCTCTATGCCGGGTCTTACCGGGTCTGCGGAACGGAGAACCCGTGAAGGAGCGTATGAGAAGAACTATGCTTATTGAAGCAGAAATCTGGACAGTGGCCCGAACAGAAAAAGGAAACGCCGTACTGATCAAGCCCGTGGGTAGCGATCGGGCCGTTCCTATTTTCATCGGCCAGCTGGAGGCTCAGTCGATTCTCTTCGGTCTCGCCGGGGTTCCTGTGCCGCGCCCCATGACCCATGATCTCTTCCTCTCGGTCCTGGAGAAAACCAACGTCTCCGTGGAACGCGTGGAAATCACGGAACTCAAGGACCGCACCTTCTATTCCCGGCTTCTTCTCAAACACGGCATGAAACGGGTCACCCTGGACGCGCGCCCCTCGGACAGCCTGGGAATCGCTTCCCGTGTTCACTGTCCGGTCTTCATCGCCGAGACAATTGTGGACGAGGCCAGCGTAGCGGTGAACCTCATCTCCGAGAACGAGGCTCAACTGGAACCGGACGAGCCCTTCCTGGAAGACCCCGGCGACCAGGCCAACAGGGAAGAGCTGGAGAAAGCTCTGGAGCAGGCCGTGGAGACAGAAAACTACGAGGAGGCTGCGCGTATCCGCGATCAGCTCAACGAATTGTAATCCCTCCCTGCTCTCGTCATTGCAGGCGGAGTTTTTCTACCCTATAATCAGAGTACCCATTATGGAGGTTACTCGGTGAAATATCCCCACGGCACCGCCCGCATCACGGGCGTCCTGGTTCCTCTGGCGGCGCTTCGCAGTACCACCAGCATCGGTTGCGGCGAGTTTGCCGATCTTCCCGATCTGGCCCGGTGGTGTTCTGCAACGGGGCTCAATCTTATCCAGCTTCTGCCGGTAAACGACACAGGCGGAGAGAGTTCTCCCTATAGCGCCCTCAGCGCCTACGCCCTGCACCCCGTCTATATCCGCATCCAGGATCTGCCGGAACTGCAGGAGCTTTCCCCGAAGGTCCGGGCCGCCCTGGAGAGCCAGCTGAAAAAACTGCACCAGGAGCTGGACGGCCCGGAACGCTTCGATCACGGCCGGGTTCTGGCGGAGAAAACCGCCCTGCTGCGGCAGATTTTTACCGAAGCAGCCCCCGAGGGACCGGAAGGAACGGACACCACCCCGGCGGGAAAAGACCTCACCGCTTTTGTCCGGGCCAACCCCTGGGTCAAACCCTACAGCGTGTTTCGCGCCCTCAAGGACGCCCACCAGGGGCGCGCCTGGACCACCTGGGAGGAACACCGCCAGGGGGATCAAGCCCTGGTGGACAAGCTCTGGCGGCGGGCATCGCTCAAGAGGGAAACCCGTTTTTACGCCTGGGTCCAGATGCGGCTCGCCCGGCAGTTCAGGGAGGCCTCCCGGGAGGTGGCTCGCCTGGGAGTTGCCCTGAAGGGGGATATCCCCATTCTGATGAACCAGGACAGCGTGGACGCCTGGTTCAACAGGGAGGTCTTCCGTCCCGACCTCCGCGCCGGAGCTCCCCCGGATATGTTCAGCGACCTGGGCCAGAACTGGGGATTTCCCATTTACAACTGGGACTATCTGGAGAGCCAGGATTACGCCTGGTGGCGCGAGCGGCTCCGGCAGGCAGCTCAATATTACCAGGCCTACCGGATCGATCACGTTCTGGGATTTTTCCGCATCTGGTCCATCCCGGAACGAAACGTCTCGGGTACCCTGGGATTTTTCTGGCCCCAGAAAGGGCTCACCCGCGATGATTTGGGTCAGGTTGGTCTTGATGCAGGCCGCCTGCGCTGGCTCAGCGAGCCCCACCTGCGGGGAGAAGAGCTCCATCAGGGATTGGGCGAGGATCTGCCCGGCCTGATCACCACTCTCTTCGAACAGATCGATCAGGAGGATCTCTTCCTGTTTTCCCCAGCAATCAGGGGAGAAGCCGACATCATTGCCCTGGGCCTGCCCGCCGGGCAGCAGGAGTGGCTCCTGGAGCGCTATCGGGACCGGGCCCTCCTGGAGCTGCCCGACGGAACCTTTGCACCAAGCTGGTTCTTCCGGGACTGCAGCCGTTACCAGACCCTCTCCCCCGAGGAGCGGGCCCGTATTGAGGAACTCCTTGACCGCCGGGGCGCAGAAAACAACGAGCTCTGGGCCGAACAGGGTCGCACACTCCTGAAGTTCATGCAGAACACCACGGATATGCTCACCTGTGCCGAGGATCTGGGGGTCGTCCCCGAGGCAGTTCCCCGCGTTCTGGGAGAACTGGGGATCCTGAGCCTGCTCATACCCCGCTGGAGCCACTACTGGGACCAGCCGGGAGAACCCCTCATTCCCCTGGGAGAGTATCCCGAGGCCAGCGTCTGCGCCCCCAGCGTCCATGACACCTCCACCCTCCGGGGCTGGTGGGAAGACGAGTCGGGCCGGGAAGCTCTCTGGAGAGAGATCACCTCCGGCGAGGACCGCCCCTGCCCGGAACAGTTCACCCCCGAGGTGGCCCTGGAGGTATACCGGGGCATCCTGGCGTGCAGCAGCAGAATCGTGGTCTTTCAGCTCCAGGATCTGTTCGCCCTGACACCGGACCTTCCCCGGAAGGAATCCCGCCAGGACAGAATCAACGTACCCGGCACCGCCAACAGTTTTAACTGGACCTGGCGGATGCCCCTGACCATGGAAGCGCTCCAGGATCATCCCCGGTTGCAGGAAGTGCTCCGGGATCTTGCAGCCCGAAGCTGAACCGACCTGCAGGCTGACAAGCTGCCTGCACGGTTTCAGTGTAGTATTCAGTGGCGTGTTTCTCACTGTGTTTCTCACTGTGTTTCACAGGATGATTCACAGGATGATTCACAGGATGATTCGCGTCATGATAAAGAACGAGAGAGAACCAAAGAGGGAGAGTGAAGCAATGAAAACCATCTACAGGACAGATTCGTTTGTACCGGGACCGCTCCGGGAGTTTCATATATCCCGCAGCGCCCGTGATACCTACCACTTCTCCCAGGGAATCTTCTCCATCCAGGGCCACGTTCTCTTTGCCGAAACCCGTCAGGCCCGGGACTTTGCCATGCGCATAAACACTGTGCGCAAAAGCGCCCTTCATCCCGAACGGGCGGTACGCGCCGGGGATATCCTGGCCATGGGGCTGATCGACGAGATTTTTCATTACGTGATCTCCCTCTACCTCCAGCAGTACGGCCAGGATATGCTTCGGCGCCTGGAGGCGCACCTGGAAAGCACCCTGGGAACCGCCGAGGTTGACCGGCTCCTGATGCTCTTCTCGGAGCGTTTTCCCACGGTTGCCTGCTATCAGGGCAAGGAAAGCCCCCGGGAAAGTCTGGACCGCACCCAGGAGGGCCTCTCGGGCCGCGAGATAGCCCTGGAAGAGATGATCCTGCTCTGGACCGGAAACCGGAACCTGGGCTTCTATCCCCTGCTGGAACTGTTTGACGAGCAGCTCCTGGCTCTGGATACCTGTTACGACCGGGCCATGACGGCCATCGGGGATTTCTTCGAGACCCAGCCCTCCTTCGGGCCCGACGATCAGACCCTGATCGAGCTTCTCCTGGCCCCGGCCCGGGCCCACCCCGATGATCTTCACGCCCAGCTCGATTACATCCGCCGTCGCTGGGACAGCCTGGTGGGGTCCTTTCTGGACCGGATACTGCGCTCCCTGGATGTTCTGGCCGAGGAGCACAAGGCCCGGTTCTTTGGTCCCGGAGAAAGCTCCGTCCTGGAGTTCCCCCACGGGGGCAATTTCCCGGGAGAGGATGCCGACTACGCCCGGTTCAGCCCTGACCGGGAGTGGATGCCCCGAGCGGTGATTCTTGCCAAAAGCACCCTGGTCTGGCTGGACCAACTCTCCAAAAAGTATCAGCGGGAGATCACCACCCTGGATGCGATCCCGGACGCCGAACTCGATCTCCTTGCACGGCAGGGCTTCACCGGCCTCTGGCTCATCGGACTGTGGCAGCGCTCCCAGGCCTCCAGGCGGATCAAGAACCTCTGCGGAAACCCCGAGGCCGAGGCAAGCGCCTATTCGCTCTACGACTACGATATTGCCCGGGAGCTGGGGGGCTGGGAGGCTCTGGACACCCTGCGACGTCGCCTCTGGCAGCGGGGAATCCGTATCGCCAGCGATATGGTTCCCAACCACACGGGAATAGATTCCCGATGGGTTCACGAACACCCGGAGTGGTTCATATCCCTCCCCGACAGCCCCTTCCCGGGATATACCTTTCAGGGAGAAAACCTCAGCACCCGCGAAGGGGTGGAGATCTACCTGGAAGACCACTACTACAACCGCAGCGACGCAGCGGTGGTCTTCAAACGGGTAAACAGCTCCAGCGGCGAGGTTCGTTATATCTACCACGGGAACGATGGCACCAGCATGCCCTGGAACGACACGGCCCAGCTGAACTATCTCAACTCCGAGGCCCGCGAGGCGGTAATTCAGACAATCATCACCGTGGCAAAAAACTTCCCCATCATCCGTTTCGATGCCGCTATGACCCTGGCAAAGAAGCACATTCAGCGCCTCTGGTTCCCCGCGCCGGGTCAGGGTGGTGATATCCCCTCCCGAAGCGATCACGGCCTCTCCCGGGCCGATTTCGAAAAGGCTATTCCCCTGGAATTCTGGCGAGAGGTGGTAGACCGGGTGGCCCAGGAGGTGCCCGACACGCTTCTCCTGGCCGAAGCCTTCTGGATGATGGAGGGCTACTTTGTTCGAAACCTGGGGATGCACCGGGTTTATAACAGCGCCTTCATGAATATGCTCAAAAACGAGGAGAACGAGAACTACCGAACCACCATCAAGAATACCCTGGAGTACGATCCGGAGGTTCTCAAGCGGTTTGTAAACTTCATGAACAACCCCGACGAGGACACCGCCGTGGCCCAGTTCGGCTCGGGAGACAAATATTTCGGGGTTGCCACCATGATGGTGACCATGCCGGGGCTTCCCATGTTCGGCCATGGCCAGATCGAGGGGTTCGCCGAGAAATACGGCATGGAATACCGCAAGGCCTATTGGGACGAGACCCCCAATCAGGGTCTCATCGAGCGGCACCAGCGGGAGATCTTCCCCCTCATGCACCAGCGCCATCTCTTTGCCGATGCTACCCATTTTCGTCTCTACGATGTCTACGCCGCCAACGGCGACGTGAATCCCCATGTCTTTGTCTATTCCAACCGCCAGGCATCCCAGGACAACCACTCCCAGGGCAACCAGGAGGGACGAACCCTGGTGATGTACAACAACAGCTACCAGGAAGCCTCCGGGTGGATCCATACCTCGGCCCCCTACGTGATCCACGGCGATGAATCGCGGGCACGCATGACGGAGCAGCTCATCCCGGCCCTGAATCTCACCCCCTCGTGGAAGCACTTTGTGATCTTTCAGGAACAGCGCAGCGGCCTCTGGTTCATCAGGAACTGCGGCGAAATTCTGGAGCGGGGACTCTATCTGCAGCTCAAGGGCTACGAGAGTCAGGTCTGCCTCAATATGTACGAGGTTGAGGACAACCGCTACTCCCATTACGCCCGCCTGGCCGACTCTCTGGGGGGAGCGGGAACCCCCGATATCTCCCGGGCCATGAAGCGGCTTCTGCTGCAGCCCCTCCACGATGCCTTCGGTGCCCTGGCAAACACCGGCATCATGCGAACCCTCATGGAAGCGCTCGTGGGGACCGCCGCACCCGTGGACTGGGAGGAGCTTGCCACCCAGTACCGGACATTCCTGGGAATAGCCGGTCAGTTCTGCGAGCATACCACCCGCCTGGAAGACGCCGTGGCGCTCTTCCAGCACAACGGTGAGGCCCTGGATCGGCTCTCGCAGCTGGTAAAACGCGCCCCCGACGAGGTGGGTGCCCTGGTAGCCTCTCACATGGAGGCCGAACGGGAAGACGCATCGATCTTCCTGGCTCTGACGCTGCTTCTGCCTCTGGATGTCTTTATTTCCGGCCAGGACCGGATCAGCCCCCAGCTTGTGGGCTATCACGCCCTGGATCAGGCCGGCGAGTGGCAACTGATCGAGACGCTGCGCCCTATCCTGATGCAGATCCAGCCCGACGGCTCCCTGCCCGATTACTGGTCACAACTGGTACAAATCACCCTGGCACACCATAACTGGTGGCGCTACGGCATAGGGGAACCGCAGGAAACAACGGCCCTGACGATTGTGGAATCGCTCCTGGCAGATCCCAACGTGGAGACCTTTCTCCGTATCCACAGCCATAACGGGATCACCTGGTTCAACCAGGAAGCTTTTGACCTGCTGATTGACTGGCTTCTGGTTATCGGGGCCTGGCACGAGCTCACGGCGGCCGTGGCCGCAGGAACACGGGTCAGCTGGAAACGGGTCCTGAAAGAGACCACCGGCATGGCCCGGGTCTACCGGGAATGGCGCCGGGCAGAAAAGGCAAGCCGCTACCGGGTTGACCGCCTTCTGGAGGCGCTCCAGCCGGAGCCCGAGGAGGAGCTCGAGGCAGCGTCCGAAGCCGAGACAGCATCCGAGGCACAGCCGGCACAGCCGGCACAGTCGGCACCGGACAAGCAGTCGGCACCGGACAAGCAGCCCGGGAGCGGGCCAAAACGGAACGCCCGATCAGAAAAACCGAAAGGAACCAAATGACTTTTGAATATTCCATGACCATTCCCAGTTTTCTCTGCGCTCCCGATGATCGCCTTGGACTTGACGGCATGGCCAGCCTCTTTCAGGAGGGGGCCTGGCGGCACGCCGAGAAACTGGGGATCGCCTTCACCGAGGATGAACCTTCTCTCTTCTGGGTGCTCCACCGCCTGGGGGTTCGGTGTACCCGCCGTCCCGCCTGGGGCGAAGATGTGGTGATCACCACCTGGCCCAGCCGCATGGAACGTCTCCTGGCGCTGCGGGAGTTTACCCTCCACACCACCGGGGGAGAGCTCCTGGCCGAGGCCACGTCGTCGTGGATCATCCTCACGGCCCGGGAAAGCAAGCCCGTACGGCCCGAACGCTATTTTCCGCCCGAAAAGCTCACCGGGGCTTACCAGCTGGAGATGCCCCTGGGCCGGATGCCGACGATCCCCCCGGAGGAGGCGCTTCCTCTGCTGGAAGCAGCCCGATGGCACCGCGTTCGCCCCAGCGATACCGACCGAAACGCCCACGTGAACAACGCCCGCTACGCTCAGTGGTTCCTCGACGAGGCACCCCGAATGTTCTCCTCCCCTGCAGGGCTTCACGCCCTGAGCTTTACCGCCGAGACAAAGGTCGGCCAGGAATACGCCGTTATCACTGGCGGCACGGAGGAAGCACCCATTGCCGAGATCCACGTCCGGGACGAAGCGTCCTCCCGGGGATCGGCAACAGACCAGGCCCCGACAACAGACACACGCTGCGCCTGCCGACTCCACTGCATCGCCTGAGGGCGGTGTGTCCGCAGGTTTTCTGTGTCTGGGGGCTTTCTGTACCTGAAGGTTTTCTGTACCGGGAGTCTTTCGTTTCCTTGGGGCTTTACTTCATACCATCCCGTTCCGATATTCAGATATAAGGGGTGGCAGTTGCGCTTGAAAAGCCCTTGACACAATCGGTGCCACCCGGTATCTATACTGGGGGATGTAGTTGTCATGTACACTGGCTTTTTTCCACCGGGCAGCGTTCTCTGGGACCTGACCCAAACAAACAAGTTTGATGCAATCCGCGAGACGATCTTCCAGACCAGCACCTTCCGGGCCATCCCCGGGCTTGATCTTGAGACCTTCACCCAGGCTGTCATCAAACGGGAACAGGAACAATCAACGGGGTTTGGTCACGGAATCGCCATAGCCCACGGCAGAACCTATCAGGTGCCAACCAGCGAGATCGCTCTGGGCGTGTCCCGGGAAGGGATAGATTTTCAGGCCTTCGACGGCATGCCGGTACATCTGCTCTTCGTTGTGGCAAGCCACCCCGATCGCCAGATTGACTACCTGCGCATACTTTCGTGCCTTGCAACGCTGGCCCGAAACGAACTGTTCCGCCAGGAGCTTTTGGCCTGCCTCTGCCAGGAAGAGGTGGAGCAGAAGGTCTGTAGCGCCTTTCAGGGCGCACTCCTGCGCTCACACTCCTGAACTGCTCCTGACTAAAACTGCCTCTCAACTAAGTTGAACTCTAAGTTGCTCCTCAACGAAACTGCTCTCTCCTAAACCGGGTCGCTCTTCCACTGAATCGTCTGCAGGACATCGTCAATTGTCTCGGCCCGGCGAATCAGTTGTACCGACCGATCCTGCCGGAGCAGCAACTCGGCACAACGAGGTTTTCCGTTGTAATTGAACCCCATGGCATGACCGTGAGCTCCCGTATCGTGAATCGCAAGAAGATCTCCCACCTCGGCCCGGGGCAGATCCCGGTCCAGGGCAAACTTGTCGTTGTTTTCGCAGAGGCTGCCTGTCACATCGCAGGTTTCACCGGGGGGCTCGCCCTCGTGGCCAAGAACGGTGATATGATGGTAGGCCCCGTACATGCCAGGCCGCATCAGATCTGCCATGGTGGCATCAACCCCCAGGTAGCGCTTGTAGGTTTCTTTCCGGTGCCGGACGCGAGTGATCAGCCATCCGTAGGGACCAGTTACGACCCTTCCGTTTTCCGTTACAACCCGCACCGGATCAAGACCGGCCTCCACAATGATCTCCTGGTACGCTCCTTGAATGCCCCGGGAGAGCACCTGGTAATCTACAGCCTGCTGATCGGGCCGGTAGGGAATCCCGATCCCGCCGCCGAGGTTCACAAACTCGATCTGTATCCCCAGTTCGGTCTTGAGCTCCACCACCAGCTCAAAGAGGATGCGGGCCGTCTCGACAAAATACTCGGGGTTCAACTCGTTGGATGCCACCATGGTGTGAAGTCCGAAACGGCGAGCTCCCAGGTCCCGCGCCCTGCGGTACCCCTGAAAGAGCTGCTCCCGGGTAAAGCCGTATTTTGCTTCCTGGGGGTTCCCGATGATGGCGTTGCCCTCTTTCAGAGGACCCGGGTTATACCGCAGGCAGATCAGTTCGGGCATTCCCGCCTCGCGGGCCAGAAAATCCACATGCGTCAGATCATCCAGGTTGATGATCGCCCCCAGATCCCGGGCCTGGCGAAACTCCTCGGCAGGCGTATTGTTGGAGGTAAAAATAATCTCTTCACCCCGAATGCCCATCTTTTCCATCAGGGCAAGCTCGGTTGCGCTGCTACAGTCGAACCCCATGCCCTGATCCCGCAGGATTTCCAGGACCGCCGGGTTTGGCAGGGCCTTCACGGCATAGTAGTTGTAAAACCCGCCCGGAACCCAGGAAAAGGCCTCCAGAAACCGGCGGGCGTGGTCGCGAATCGCCGCCTCGTCGTACAGGTGAAACGGTGTGGGGTGGGTTTTTGCCACCTCCTCAAGAAAGGCCGCGTCAAAGGGCAACGGTTTCAGGGATTCGGTTTTCATGGCGCAGAAGGTACGCAGAGAGCGCCCCGAGGTCAAGCCCGGAGCGCCGGAGACGGAAAAAAAAGGGTCAGCACGAGACGCCCCGAGCCAGGGCTGTGGCCCGGACCTGGCAGGACCTACCGGTCCTGGTCATCGCAACCGGGATCACCCAGCCGCTTGGCCTCCACCAGGAGAATCAGCTGCTCCGGCAGTCCGTTCAGGAGGTTCCGGGGAATTACAAGATCAAACTCCCGGGCAAGCTCGATAATGAACTCCAGATGATCATAGTTCCACCGATGAAACTCATCGGCCCCGCACTCGGCGTTGATGGTACCAAGAACCCGTCCGCAGACTTCGGCCATCTCGGCCCCGGAAAAAGTCTCTTGTATTCGGGAAAATATTCCCCGGGCCTTGGTGGCACCCAGATTTTCCAGCTTCTGGCCAAAGGCCTCGCCCAGAGCTTCTTCATCGACCTGATCGTCCTTGTAGCTGTCGGGATTGAATAGGGCCTCTCCGTTCACGTAACACCTCCCTGGAACAAAACAGAATAAGACTGACAATAACAGGATCATTATAACAACATATAGAGATAAATCATATATAAAATAACCTATAGGCAAGAAGAAGAGAATGGTTGACTATCTATATAGATACCCCTATACTTATTTCACTGCTGATACAGACAGCAGAACACAACCTTTACCAAATGCACACGTCTGCGAAGGAGCATAGCTATGGGCGAATCAACTGAGCCTGCTGGAACGGCTGCGTCCTCTTCGAGTATCCGCCGGAGCGGGAGCTCCCGGTCCAGGAAAAAGAAAAAAAGCCAGATTCCACTGGGATTACTTGCAGGAATTGCGATCATCGCGATCGGGTTGGGCATCATGAGAGAGTCGGGAACCCTGGCGTTCTTCTGGTTCACGGGGATCGCCTTCGGGTTCATCCTCCAGAAGGCCCGGTTCTGTTTCACCGCGTCCCTGCGTGATCCCTTCCTCACGGGGGGGACCAGCCTTACCAAGGCGGTTCTGACAGCCTTCGCCGTTACCAGCCTTGGATTCTGGGCGATCCTCTACGGAGCCCACCAGGCAGGATTGCCCCTCCCCGCCCAGGGATTTGTAGCACCCATCGGGGTCTCCACCGCTGTGGGAGCTACCATGTTCGGGATCGGCATGGTTATCGCCGGAGGATGTGCCTCGGGAACGCTCATGCGCGTGGGCGAAGGCTTCCTCATGCAGACCCTCTCGCTGGTTTTCTTTGTGGTGGGATCTCTTCTGGGAGCTGCATCTTTTGGCTGGTGGGAGCTCAACTTTATCGCCACTTCGCCCCGGGTCTTTCTGCCCGACGTTTTCGGGTGGTTCGGGGCCATTGCAGTGCAGTTGCTGATCATTGCATTTCTGTGGATCGCGGCTGACAAGTACGCCAAGGCAAAACAACGTGCGGGAACGCACTAATTATTTCAACAGGAAATCCTGAAGGAGCGTGTCATGAAAGAAGAAACACTGGATTGTTTGGGCGAGGCTTGTCCGGTTCCGCTGGTGAAGGCCCAGAAGGCTCTGGAAAAGCTTGATGTAGGCGACGTGCTGATCGTTCAGATCGATCACTCCTGCGCCATGAAAAACGTTCCCGAGTGGGCCCGTGAGGCGGGACACAACGTCGAGATCGAAGAGGTCGACGACGGCGAGTGGGACGTGGTCATCGAGAAAGCAAAGTAAGGACGGAGCGCTCTATGTTGAAGAAACTGTCTGATACTATCGCTGCCAACGACTACTACAAACTGTGGCTTAAAGATGCGTGGCCGTATCTCACCGGCGCGATTCTGCTCTCGGTATTCCAGATCGTCTCTCTGGCTGTCACCGGTAATCCCTGGGGCGTATCGGCAGCCTTCGCAAACTGGGGCGCCTGGATCTACGAAGCCCTGGGCGGCTCCGTTGGAAAGTGGTACTACTTCTCCTCCGACGGCGCCCAGGCAGTCCTGGAACGGGGATTTCTCCGGGATCCCGCCTCTATCCGCAATCTGGGTATCATCGCGGGGGCACTTTTCTCGGTCCTTATCGCTTCGGGGTTCAAAGTCAAACAGATCAAGACAAAAAAGCAGGTCGTGGCGGCTGTTCTGGGAGGCCTCCTGATGGGCTACGGGGCACGGATCGCCTTCGGCTGCAATATCGGAGCTCTCTTTTCGGGAATTTCCATGCTCTCCCTCTCGGGCTGGGTCTTTGGAGCCTTCCTCTTTCTGGGAGCGGTCATCGGCAGCAAAATGCTGGTGAAGTTCTTCATGTAATCCCGGGGAACAGATTCCCAAGGAACAGATCATGCGCGAAAAAAAACGGGAACAATACGATGTGGTGGTTATCGGCGGGGGGCCCGCTGGCCTCACCGCTGCAATCTACTGCGGCAGGGCACACCTGTCCACACTACTCATAGAAAAATCGCTTATCGGAGGTCTTGCAACCTACACGAACGAGATCGAGAACTACCCGGGCTTTCCCGAGGGAACCACCGGTCTGGGGCTGATGGAGCTCTTTCACAAGCAGGCCAAAAAGTTCGGCGTACGGTTCAAGCTCACCGACGTGAAATCGGTGGCCCTCGAGGGCGAGACAAAAGAGGTTGAAACCTTCCGCACCACCTACGAGGCCAAGACGGTGATCATCGCCTCGGGGGGGCGCCCCCGGGTGACCAAGGCAAAAAACGAGGAAAAATACCTCTTTGACAAGGGGATATCCTTCTGCGCCACCTGCGACGCCGCCGCCAACACCGACAAGACGGTGATGGTGATCGGCTCCGGCGATGCAGCCATTGAGGAGGGGACCTTTCTCTCCAAGTTTGCCAAAGAGGTGATCGTCAGCGTGATCCACGACGAGGGCAAGATGGACTGCAACGAGATCGCCCGCGACGCGGCCCTGGCAAACCCCAAGATGACCTTCATCTGGAACACCGTGGTCGAGAGTTTTGAAGGCGACGGCCACTTGAGCCGGGTAAACCTGAAGAATCTCAAAACCGGCGAGATCATCCCCGTGGATGTCGACAACTGTTTCGAGTTTATCGGCTACGAGCCCAACACGGAGATCTTTGTGGACAAGGTCTCCATGTCCCAGCGACAGTACATCATCACCAACGAGCACATGGAAACGGGAATCCCCGGGGTCTTTGCCTGCGGCGATGTGCGGGAGAAGGAGCTGAAGCAGGTGGCCACCGCCGTGGGTGACGGCGCCATAGCCGGTGTGGGGGCAGAAAAATACATCGCCGAGACAGAGATGTTCGAGAACCAGCTGATGCAGAAAGAAAAGGTGGGGCTCATCTACGTCTATAGCGCAATCGATGCTCCCAGCCGGGAACTGTTGCCCATGATGCAGGAGATCGAGACCGCTTTCAACGGCCAGGTAAAGCTGAACGTGATTGACCAGTACAAGGGCAAGAGCCTCTGTGAACGCCTGGGGTGTGATGTAGAACCCATGACAGTCTTCTACACCAAGGCTGGGGAGGTGGTGGAGACCTCCACCCGGTGCGACAAAAAGAGCGTCGCCGAGGCCTTGAACAAGCTGGTGGAGACGCCCGTTGAGGTGGCGCTATGAACCGAAGAAAACGGTCTTCTGCAGCAGCCTCGGGAAATCTCCTGAAGATCGCGTGTACGGGGGTGGTGATTCTGGGACTGGTAATTCTGGCAGGTTGCGCTCCCAGGCCCACGGGAGAGACGGGAACGGAAATTGTCGAGGCCTCGGCCGTGGCAGCTCTGCTGGAGCAGCCCGGGGCAATACTGGTAGACGCCAGGAGCGCTCCTGACTATCGGCAGGGGCACATCCCCGGAGCGGTGAACGTCTCCCGGGCCGATATCGTGGTGATGACCCCCTTCCCGGCCCTGCTTGCCCCGCCGGAACAGATTGAACGCGCCCTGGGCTCCCGGGGGATCAGCAACGATTCTCTGGTGGTGGTCTACGACGACAACAACAATATGGACGCGGCCCGTCTCTGGTGGACCTTGAAGGTCTACGGCCATCATCAGGTAAAGGTGGTGAGCGGAGGGCTGGAGGCACTGAAGCGGGAGGGCTACAGCCTCACCACGGAGGCTCCGGCGATCACACCGGCAGTCTTCACGGCACAACAGGCTGACAAGACCATGATGATCTCCGCCGCCGAAGTTCGTGCTCACCTGAACGAGCCCGATCCTTCGGTTGTCCTCATCGATACCCGTTCCGATGAAGAGTTCCTGGAAGGGCACATCCCCGGGGCGCTCCACATCGATTACCGGCAGAACAACTTCCGCGATGGGACCTTCAAGCCCGTGAACCACATCAGGATCGACTACCTGAAGCAGGGGATAGATTACACAAAGGATGTGATCCTCTACTGCCATACCTCGATCCGGGGAACTCCTACGTTCCTGGCCCTCTATAACGCGGGCTATCGCTCGCTCCGTCTCTACGATGGTGCCTGGGTTGAGTGGACAGCAAATCCCATGAACCCGGTATATCGACCTGATCCGGAGACTCTGCGCCTTCGGGCGCCGGATCAGTCCTGATCCTGACGTACAGGCCGGCTCACACGAGCTGGCTCACACAGGCTGGCCCCGGACGGGGCTGGCTTAGACGGGGCTGGCTTAGACGGGGCTTGCCCGAGACGGGGCTTGCCCCAAAAAAGGAGAAAAGGCGTATGAAAAAGAACATGGTTCTGTTGATGCTTCTGGCAGGAACACTTCTGCTGGCAAGCTGTGGAGGAAAAGAGGAAGCTGCCACGACCGCTCCTGCCGCAGAGGCTCCGGCAACGGTTTCCCTCCAGGATTTTGCCGCGGGTTATCTGGCGGGGCTGCCCGAGAACCGCAGTTATATCGTGTCCATGGATGACTTTGTGAATGATGTCCGTTCCGGCAAGGATATGTATATCGTGGATATCCGCCGCGCCGACGACTACGCCAAGGGCCACGCCCGGGGTGCGGTGAACGTTCCCTGGGGAACCAGCGCCATGTGGGAATCGATTCCCTACCTGCCGCAGGACCGGACCGTTTACGTCCACTGCTATAGCGGGCAAACGGCCGGACAGGCGATCGTGATGATGCGGCTGGCCGGGATACAGGCGGTATCGGTGAACTCCGGGTGGAACCTGGGGATCGCCCGGGTTGAGGGCTATGAGGATATCCTGGAGACTACAGAAAATTCCCTGGGCACCGCTCGACATGACGTGCATCCCCAGGTGATGGAGATGATCCAGAACCACTACCAGGAGATGGCCCAGCAGGTGGGAACGCCCTTTGCAAATTTCTTCATCTCCGAGGAGAACGCCAAGGCGATTCTGGACGCAGGCGATGAATCGGCTCAGTTCCTCTCGGTTCGCCGGGCCGACGATTACGCCGCAGGCCACATCGAGACGGCGATCAACGTTCCCTTCAACCCCTCCATGGCCGAGATGATCTCCATGCTTCCCGCCGACAAGAAGCTGGTGGTCTACTGCTACAGCGGCCAGCAATCAAACCAGGTGGTGGGGCTGCTTCGGCTTCTGGGCTACGATGCGGTATCGCTTATCTACGGTATGGGTACACCCCGCACGGCTCCCCGGGGCTGGGTGAACAACGGGTATCCCGTTGTCACAGCAAACTGACCGGAACCCTTCCGGTACCGAAGGCTCCCTGCCCGAAGGCCCCAGGCCTCCCCGGGCAGGGGGCTTTTTTTTCTCCAGGATCGCTCTCACTCCCGCCATGAACACCCCGGGTGCCGTGGATTCCCTGGCACTGGTGGCGGCCGTGGCGGCGACTCTCCTGGGGGTGGCCTATCTGGGACTTCATCTCTGGAGTCTCCCGTGGTTTCCCTTTGTTCACTCCGACGAGGCCTGGCTTGCTTCGCTGAGCCGTACCATCTGGCTTGAAAAAAACCTCGCCGCCACGGAGGAGTTTTTCCTCCTTACGCCGCGTCACCCCCACGCGATCAAGACCTTGTATCACCTTATTCAGGGCCCGCTGGTGTCGCGATGGTGGACTATCGGCGCTGCCAGGGCACCCTCCCTGGCAGGAGGGCTGATCACGGTGGCTCTCCTGGGGCTGGTCCTGCGCCGTGAGAAGATTTTCCCGCCCGTGGCTGTGGCGCTCACCCTGGCTTTTGCCCTGGACCCGCTTCTTTTCGCCGCGAGCCATCTGGCCCGGCAGGAGGCGCTCCTTCTGGCGGCTCTTGCGGGGGGAATCGCCGCAGGGTCTGCTCTGGTTGCCGGAATCATTCTGGGGCTGGCTGTTTTTATTCACCCCAACTCGTTTGTCGCTGCTGCCGCTGTTCTTCCCTGGGTGGTGTATCGGAGCAGGCCCGGCCGGATGGTGCGGGATCTGGCGATCTATCTGGGAATGCTGGCCCTGGCGGGGACGCTGGCTCTGGCTTTGAGTCTCTTCTGGGACCCTCAATTTTTCAGCAATTATCTGGCCTTTGGGCGTTCCGTGGGTGTCACAGCCCACCCCCTGGTGCGGCTCCGGGAGGCGGTAAACTTCATCATCAAGATGAGCCAGCGGATCGCCGGAACCTATTATCTGCCCCCCTCCTTGATCCAGCTTGCCGCTCTGGGGATTGCCACCCCTCTGGCTCTGGCACTTTCGGCCTGGCGGGGGATACCCGGAAAGAGCCGGCGCCTGCTGCGTACGTGCGCCTTCTCGAGCCTTTTCACGGCGGCGGCGCTGGTGATCATCGGCAAGTACAGTCCGCCCTCCACGGTTTTTCTGCTTCCCGGCCTGTACTACACCCTGGGGGCGCTGGCGGGGGCGGTGGCCAAAGGCTGGCCCCGGCGGGGGGTGAGACTTCTCCTGACCGGGCTTGGCCTGGGGCTGGCGGGAATAACCGGGACCCTCGTGACGACAGAACTTATCGAGATGTTCCCCGCCAGGGTCGTTCCGGAGGATCATGGCCGGGGGGCCGATGTCCGGGGGCTCGATTCTGACAGCACCTGCACCTACACCTACACCTACACCTACACCTACACAGAGTATCTGGCGAGGATTAACTCCAGTGTTCCCCCGGGAGCTCCCGTTCTGGCGAGCCTCAACAGCGCCTTTGCCTTTGAGCCGGGACAGCTGCGCGTCTTTCGCGATCTGGAATCACTGGATCCTCTGGAGGGGTCTCTGGAGCGGTTTTTGCTTGAGCAACGGGTGGAATGGGTGGTGATCCCCCGGGAGGAGCTGGCTCTGGTCTACCGGGAACGGCCCCTCTGGAACCAGGTCTACGGCAACCCTCACCGGTTTTATCGGGAACTGGAGGAGCTTCTGGAACGGCGAGGCCAGGTACAGGATTCGTTTCTGGCTCCCTGGTACGGGGCACGCCTGATTCCCCTGGCCTCGCGGATAGACCCCCGGGTGGTGATCTACCGCCTTGTTCCTCCCGAAGAGAGCCTTCCCGACCGGAACCTTATCCCTCCTGAAGGGCCTGGTTCAGACGGTCCCGGTCCCGGCGGGGGTCCTCGGGAAGGAGTTCCCCCCGGCGGTTCATGACAAGAACCCGGGAGCCCAGAAGAAGGGCTTCTTCCACATCGTGGGTGACAAAAAGGGCTGTTCCCCGGTGGTCCCGGAGCAGGCGTTGAAGGAGGCCCTGCAGTTCTCTTCGCTGGGGCGCGTCCACCGAGGCAAAGGGCTCATCCATCAGAAAGAGCCGGGGGCGTCCTGCGAAGGCTCGGGCCAGGGCAGCCCGCTGCCGCATTCCCCCCGAAAGCTGGTGAGGATAGCGGCGGAGGGCCTCGCCAAGCCCCACCTCGGTCAGGATGGCCCGGGCGGCCTCCCTCTCGGCCGGGGTTGGGCGCCCACGGGTTATTCCAAGGATCACGTTGTCCTCTACCCGTTTCCAGGGAAAGAGTTGATCCTGATCCTGAAAGACCATGATCCGCTGGGGGTCGGGGGCCGTCACGGGCCGTCCCTGGAGAAGGACCTCTCCGGACCGGGGAAGCAGAAATGAGCCGGCCACCTTCAGGAGCGTCGTTTTTCCGCACCCCGAGGGGCCCAGAAGACATACCAGCTCTCCCTCTTCGAGCGTGAGCGAACAGTTGTGAAGAATGGGGGCGCCGTCGTAGGCCAGGGTGATCTTCTCCAGATGCAAGAGGGGCGATGCTCCCCGGGGAGCGCCAGCCAGGGTGTTGCTCATGCTGTCATCCCCCAGCGGCGAATGGTCCGTTCCTCCACCACCCGGAAGACCACGGTTTCCACCAGGCTTCCCACGGCCATCACCGTGACGATTCCTGCAAAGAGCCCCGCCGTATCCATGAAGACCCGCCGGGAGTGGATAAACCACCCCAACCCGCCTGACCCGGAGACGGAGCCAAAGAGCATCTCGGCGCTGATCAGCGCACGCCAGGCCCTGGCCCAGGCGATACGGAGCCCTGCCAGCAGATAGGGTGCTGTGGCAGGCAGGGCAATCCGCAGCAAATACTGCAGCCCCCCCAGCTGGTAGTTTCGCGCCACCATTCGCCAGGTAAGGGGGATCGCGCTGTATCCAGCCTGGAGATTGGTAAGAACGGGCCAAAACACGCTGTGGACAATCACCACCAGCACCGCTGCGGGGCCAATACCTGCCCAGAGGACGATCACCGGCAGCAAGACAATTCCCGGCAGGGGGTGGAGGAGCGCCCCCAGGAGCCGCATCAGGGCGGCCACGCTCCTCAGGGATGCCGAAAGGAGCACCGCCGTCAGGGCGAGGACGAGGGCGATCGCCGCCCCGGTGAGGATAAATCCCAGGGAAGTAAGGACCTGGGCCACCAGGGAGCCCCCCCGCAGCGCCTCCAGAAGCGCTGTGGCGATCTCTCCCAGGGGAGGCATCAGAAGCGGCGAGACGCCCCCCAGCCGGCGCAGGACCTCCCAGAGGGGGAGCAGGGCCAGAACGATCGCCCAGGCGATCACCCGGGGCGGCCAGGGGGAGCTCTCAGGAGTCATGGCTCGTCTGAAGAACCTGGGGGGCGGCACCGGCGAGGAAATCCCGGACCCTCTCCCCCTGAAGATAGCCGTAGCGGTCCATACTGCCGATAAAGCGGTCAAAGCCCCGCACCTCCCGGCCATAGCGCTGACCGGGATAATCGAGTTGCCTTCGAAGCACCGGTTCCTCAACGCCGTAGACCCGGGAGAGTGCCCTGAACAGGGTTTGCTGCTCCCCGGCCTGAACCTCCCGGGCAAGATCGATAGCCTGGTCCAGGGCACGCAGGAAGGCCTGCTCCAGCCGCGCCTCCCCTGGCTTCTCTCCCCAACCGGGGGCGGCCACACCGATGATGAAGGTAAAGGAACCTCCGAAGGCCTGGCGCCCTTCCAGCAGAAGCTGCCCCCCGGGATGATCCAGCGCCGAGAAGAGGAAGGGGGGAGCCGTGAACTGCGCCGCCACATCGCGCCCCGCCAGAAGCGCCGTGAGCCCTTCGGGGTGGCCCATGCTCACCAGTTGGTCATCGAAGCGGCGGGGATCGCCGTAGCGGTCCTCCGATGCCATGGCCAGGAGAATGTGCTGGATGCTTCCGGGCTGGGGCAGGGCAATTCGATCCCGGGGCTGCAGATCGTCCAGGGACCGCAGGCCCTCCCTGATCGTTACCAGCCCCAGAGGCGCCTCGGAAAGCCCCGTAAAGACCCGCCAGCCTGTACCTCGATCCACCCCGATCAGATAGGGTGGTATCCCCATAAAGCCAATATCCAGGTGCCCTGCCAACATGGCCTCGCGAATGGCCGAGGCATTGCCTGTGCGCCGCCACTCCACGGCGGGAGCAGGGTCGGGGGCAAATTCGCGGCGGAGTTCCTCTTCCAGGAGTCCCTCCACCTGCATGATCACCAGAGGAAGATAGGCCAGACCGTGTTGCTCGGCGATACGCACCGCCCCGGGTGCAGCCCCCTGGTCACCTTGTCCGTTTCCCGGGGTGCATCCCGCAAGCAGAACCAGCAAAATCAACAAAACCGGCAGAAGCACATGCGATTTCTTCATTCCTGGATCATAGCCCGGAGCGCACCTTTATATCACCCCGGGTATCGATCAGAAGGTTCTCTCCCCGGGCGTTTTCTGCACGCAGGGTGTCAAAGAGCCGGTCCACCAGGTTGTTTACCTCCTGCCGCGAGGAGCCCCGGAGAACGGCGAAGGCGATCCGCTGGGTGGAGTTGCTCCGGGGAGCGATCACCGTTCCCGGGGGCAAAAGAAACTGGCAAGCCTCCACACCGGGGAGTTCCAGGAGCTCTTCCCTGCCGCAACAGGCCGCGACCCTGCCGGGGCGGGCAAAGATCAGGGGCACCGCACAGAAGGAACCCTGCCGGGGCAGAGACTCCTCCCGGCGGGGGAGGCCCAGAGCGGTCTGAAACCACCCGAGTTGCCGCCCCAGAACATCTACCCCTGTTACGGGGGGCAAGGAAATATCCTCGTAGGCACCGCCCAGACGGCAGGCTATTTCGTTCACCCGCACCCCTTCGGCTCCCAGGAGAAACTGAAAATAGAGGGGTACCCCCCCAAGGCCGAAGGCCCGGGTGATGCTCTCCGTGATGTCCCGGATCTCCCCGGTCCGGCCCCGGGCAAAGCACGAGGGGTAGCGGTGTGCCAGGCACACGCCCAAGCCCTGACCGCCCGAGAGGTCGGGAGGGAAGGTTATCCGGTCCGTCACGGCCCAGATCTCGGGTTGTGCCCCCTTCCGGGACGCCCACCCGCTGAGGGTCACCTCCCGGGAGGGGTAGTATTCTTCCACCAGGAGGCTCGTCTCCCGGGAAAAGGAGAGAGCCCGGGGCCGATGGTCCAGAAGCTCCCGACGATTGTGGACAATCGCAATGCCCCGCTGGCCCTGGCTGTCCAGGGGTTTTACTACCCAGGGAAGGCGCAGCTGCGCCAGCCCCTCCTGATCCCACCGCGAGGGGTCATCACCCAGAACCGCCCAGGGAACGGTGGGAATACCGGCATGGCGAAACCGCTCTTTCATGTGAGCCTTGTTGGTAACAAGCAGAGCCTCCCGGGGAGAAAGCGGATAGGGGAGCCCCCGATCCTGCGAAGCCCGGGCTGCGGTATACACGGGCTGGTCGGACCCGGCCGCCACAATTGCATCGACTCCCAGCTCCCGTGCCGCCCGGGAGACCGCTCGATGATCGAAGGTAGAGGCCTGCACATAGCGATCAGCCAGGACCCTCCCCGGCGGGTTTTCAGCCTGATCGGCCAGGACCACCAAAAACCCCTCCCGGCGGGCCCGCTCCAAAATCCCCAACTGGCTGCTACCACCCCCCAGAACCATAAGCCGGGGCCGGGGGAGCGCGCGCCGGGGACGGCGCGCAACCCGCCCCAGGGCCCGCAGCGGCCCCCAATAGAACAGGAGCAACCCGTATACCTTCAGGAGCCGCGCCAGGGTATAGCTGCTGCCACCCGGGGCAGCGCCCCTGGCCGGGGCAGCGCGGCCGCCGCCCTCGTGGTTGCCACTCGGGGCAGCGCGGCCGCCTTCCTCGTGGTTGCCACTCGGGGCAGTGCGGCCGCCCTCGTGGTTGCCACTCGGGGCAGTGCGGCCGGCCTCGTGGTTGCCACCCGGGGCAGTGCGGCCGCCCTCGTGGTTGCCACCCGGGGCAGTGCGGCCGCCTTCCTCGTGGTTGCCACCCGGGGCAGCATGGCCGCCTCCCTCGTGGTTGCCACCCGGGGCAGTGCGGCCGCCCTCGTGGTTGCCACCCGGGGCAGCACCCCTGGCCGGGGCAGCGCGGCCTCCCTCGTGGTTGCCACCCGGGGCAGCGCGGCCGCCTTCCTCGTGGTTGCCACCCGGGGCAGCACCACCGGCCGGGGCAGCGCGGCCGCCTTCCTCGTGGTTGCCACTCGGGGCAGTGCGGCCGCCCTCGTGGTTGCCACCCGGGGCAGTGCGGCCGCCCTCGTGGTTGCCACCCGGGGCAGCATGGCCGCCTTCCTCGTGGTTGCCACCCGGGGCAGCGCGGCCGCCCTCGTGGTTGCCACCCGGGGCAGTGCGGCCGCCCTCGTGGTTGCCACCCGGGGCAGTGCGGCCGCCCTCGTGGTTGCCACCCGGGGCAGTGCGGCCGGCCGGGGCAGCGCGGCCGCCTCCCTCGTGGTTGCCACCCGGGGCAGTGCGGCCGCCCTCGTGGTTGCCACCCGAGGCAGCACCCCCGGCCGGGGCAGTGCGGCCGCCTTCCTCGTGGTTGCCACTCGGGGCAGCGCGGCTGGCCGGGGCAGCGCCCCTGGCCGGGGCAGCGCGGCCGCCCTCGTGGTTGCCACCCGGGGCAGCACCACCGGCCGGGGCAGCGCGGCCGCCTTCCTCGTGGTTGCCACCCGGGGCAGTGCGGCCGCCCTCGTGGTTGCCACCCGGGGCAGTGCGGCCGCTTTCCTCGCCACGAGGCCACTCGCCGTAGCGCACCGCCGCCGTAACAGGCCTGAACTGCAAGAGCATCGCCGAAAGATAAGGAAACGCCACGGGCCGCTCCAGCGCCCTCACCAGCAACTCCCGCCGAAACATGCGAAAACTGCCCACGGGAATGCTCCAGGGCAACCCCAAAAAAAGATGAAACAAAAGAGAGTTCAGCCGCGTTCCCAGCCCCCGCACCCCCCGGGCCTTTCGGCGCGGAACACCGTAGACCAGAGAACAGCCCGGCACCTCCTCCAGACGGCGGCGCAGGAGCGGAATCACCTCGGGAGGGTGGGCCCCATCATCGTCCAGCGTAACCACCAGCTCCCCCCGCGCCGCGGCCACCCCCGCCAGAGTAGCCCCGATCTGCCCTGTCCGTCGGGGCATCAAAACCAGCCGAACCCCGGGCCCGGCCATCCCGGCCAGAGCCTCCCGGTGAACAGGATCACTCCCGTCGTCAACGATAATCACCTCGCCCCCGCCAGCCTCGGCCAAAACAGACCGCACCCGGGGCACAAGCCGGGCCAGACGAACACTCCCGTTCAGGGAAGGAATAACCAGAGAAAGAAGAGGAGCTCTGTCCATGGAAACCATTCTACCCTAATGCATCCTGACCAGTCGATGTGCTACACTTTTTCCATGGACCACGCCACTGATCTGGTACTACGCAATCCCGACTACCTTCTCACTCCCCAAGGCCCCATCACCGGCCAGGACCTCTGGATATCCCGGGGAGCCATCACCGCGATCCTCCCCCAGGGCTCCCCCCCGCCCCCGGGCACACCCACGCCCCGCAGCGTGGACTGCCGGGGAAAAGCAGCAATCCCGGGATTCAAAAACGCCCACACCCACGCCGCCATGACCCTTCTGCGCGGATACGGCGACGACATGCCCCTCCAGGCCTGGCTCCAGGAGCGAATCTGGCCCGCCGAAGCCCACATGACCCCGGAAGATATCTACTGGGGGACACGCCTGGCCGCGCTGGAAATGATCAAAAGCGGCACAACCTTCGCCAACGACATGTACTTTCATCCGGCCCAAGCGGCCCAGGCCTTCACCGACGCCGGAATTCGGGCAGCCCTGGGGCTCGCCCTCTTCGATTTTGACGACCCCCACCGGCGAGCCCAGGTCCAGGATCGGCTCCAGGACAACCTGGAAACGATCTGGCCCAACCGCAGGAAATCCCCCCCGGAGGAGCCCGAACAGGTCTTCCCCGTGATAGCCCCCCACAGCATCTACACCTGCAGCGGCGAACTCCTGCAGTGGTGCGCCCGCCAGGCCAGCGAGAACCACCTGCTCTACCACATCCACATGAACGAAACCCGCCGGGAGGTCGATGAATGCCTGGCCGCCCGGGGTGTTCCCCCGATGGAGCATCTCCAGAACCTGGGAGTGCTGGAAACCATGGGAGACAGGGTTGTGGCAGCCCACATGGTCTGGCTGGACCCCCCGGAGCTGGATATCGCCGCCCGATGGGGCATCACCGCCGTGCACAACCCGGCAAGCAACATGAAGCTCGCCTCGGGGTGCTTCCCCTGGCAGGACTACGCCCGGCGAAAGGCCCCGCTGATGCTTGCCACAGACGGCACGGCCAGCAACAACAACCTGGACATGTTCGACGAGATGAAACTGGCAGCACTTCTGCAGAAGCACCACTTCCAGGACTCCACCCGCCTTCCCGCCGAAGAGATCCTGGCCATAGCAACGGGAGCACGGAGCACCGTCTTTGAACCCTGGGGCGTGGGCGGAGCCCTCACCGAAGGAGCCCCCGCCGATATCGCCCTGATCGATCTGGACCATCCCCAGATGGTGCCGGTCCACAACCTTCAGAGCAACCTTGTCTACAGCGCCAACGGATCCGTCGTCGACAGCGTAATCTGCAACGGCCGGGTCCTCATGGAAAACCGCCAGGTTCCCGGCGAAGAAGAAGTCCTGAGGGAGGCCCGCCGCTGCACCCGGGAACTCGTGAAACGAGCCGCCCCCTAGGAGATCCCCTAGGAGATCCCCGAGGTATCCTGAACCGTGAAGGGACGCAGGTACTCCTCAATCCCCAAAAGGAGACGTCGCACCCGCCACTCGGGCAAAAAGAAGGGATACTCCTCACCGGTCACACGGGCCGGAACAAGACGGCCATCACGGGAATCCCCCCGAGGGGGGAAAAGCTCCAGCACAATCTCCTCGCCCCCGGTCACGGCAACCACCACCTCGGCAAAGGGCTCACCCGCCTCCAGTTCCCGGAGTTCCTCCTCGGGGACAAAGGAAAGGGCGCTCAGCAGACGCAGCTCCTGAAAAAGATCCCGCACACGGCCCGGATCGACCTCCCGGGAAGCCTGCCAGGCACGATCCCCCTCCTGAGCACCCTGATCATCGCGGGGAGTCACCCGCACCGGCTCCATCCCCGGGGCACGGAGTTCCACGGACCGCACCGTCCCCTCGGGAACACGGGCCACCAGAGAATCGCGAAAATCATCGGCGTCGGCGCTCACCCGGTTGTGCAAGGCCCGGGGCAGGCGCACCACCTCCCGGCCGGAGTTTACTCGCCCGTAGACAGACCCGCCAGCCTGGGCGGAATAGCCCAGCTCCAGAAGAAACTCCCTGCCCTGGCTGTCATACAAGGCGACGCTCCGCCGGGCATCACCGGTGAGACCGTAGGCCTCAAAACGCCCCCTGGCAGAGACCACCTCCAGCCGCGAGAGATCGCGCACCGCCTGAAGAAGGGCCTCCACCGCCGAAGAATCGCCCCGAAACCCCTGGGGCCCCACCCGCCAGAGATCGGCCCCGGCATCCCGCTCCAGGGTGAGGGCTCGGCCCCGCACCTCCAGGTCAATCCGGACAACCTCCGAAGCGAGGCCCGGTGCCTCCAGCGTGTTGGCAGCCTCCCGCTCCAGCTGTTGCATGGCAAAGACGATCAGCAATACCACAAGAAGGGCCGTGTAAATCCGGGTAGACCGGGGAACCGCCCGAAACCGCGCCTTCAGAGCCGCCAGGACGGTTCTCGGGGGATCGGCCGGAGGATCGCCCTGTGGGGTATCGCCCTGTGGAGTATCGCGCGTGCTATCGTGTGTCATGACGAGACCTCCTCATCAGAAAAGAACGCCTCCAGGGCTCTGCTTCGGGCACGCCGGCGTGAGCGCACCACCAATCCCAGAAGAACCACCAGAGCCGGCACCACCAGCAGATTGAACCAGCGAATCATTCCGGGAAGAACCGGCGAGGCGATATGCAACCGGGGAACGGTCAGACCCTTGCTGCGCAACTCTGCCCGGCCCGGTTGATCCTTCAGATAATCCAGGGCGTTCAGCACAAAGGTTCCGTTGGGCGTGCGGTTCTGCGGATCCAGAAGCTGCGCCGTGGTAAGCTCCGAGGAACTCACCAGCAAAACCGCCCCCCCGGAACCGGAGCTCCCGCGAAACCGTTCCGGAAAGGCCCCGGCACCGGGTTCCTGATCTTCCCCGGATACCAAGTCTTCTCCGGATACCAGATCTTCCCCGGATACCAGATCTTCCGGAGGAGCCTGGAAAAAAGAGGGGATCTCCCCTTCCAGAAGCGCAGCCAGAACACGCCGGTCCGGCGTCTCGCCCGGAGGAACCCCCTGGATCCCCGGCCCGGCCAGCGAGGGATCATCCACGGTCCAACTCCGGGGAGACGACTGCAGCAAGGGAGTCACCCGGCGCCCCGCCAGGGCATCGTCTGCCCGGGGAACCCCGATCTCCTGAGCGTTCAGGACAATCACGTCCTCCAGAGCCCGGGTGATCACGGAATCCCTGTTCAGGGAATCCCCCCGGAGCACCGGGGCCTGATAGATCTTCTGTCGCCCCCCCTGGGCCGAAGCGACAAAACTCTCCTCATCCAGAACAAACCCCGAGGTCAGCTCCAGTCCGTAATGGGCCAGGACCTTCTCCAGCCCCGTCTCGATCTCAACCCACTGGGGCTGCGCCCCAAAGAGCATCTCCTGCTGGGACGGCATCTGCTGATAGTGACGATCCAGAAAAACCATAAGCCGGCCGCCGCGCATCACAAACTGATCCAGACGGTACAGGGCCTGCCGGGAAAACTCCTCACGGGGACCGTTCACCACCAGGGTATCGATATCGGGGGGAATCTCCCCCTCCGAGAGATCCAGCGGAACCAGATCGTAGCGGTTCTCGAGGAGGAGCGTCAGCGCCCCCGCTCCCTGACGGTGATCCTGAAGATCCCGCTCGCCAAACCCCACGGAATACCCCACCCGGGGGTTGGCCGCCACCAGCGACCGCAACCCCCAGCGCAGGGATTCCTCTATATCCTGGGGATCATCCAGCGAGTAGCCTCCAAAAAGCTCCGCATAGACCTGGAGGGGAACGGTCTGAAGGCGATCCCCCTGGATAAACTGCACCTCAAGACGCCCCTGGTCGTCCCGGGGCCGGGACAGCTCGTAGGTCAGACGATCGTAGGAATCGCGGTTGATCCGATGGAAGATATCCTCCAGCTGACGGGGAAGATCCTCAAGCCCCTGAATCCGGTACCGTTCCAGATCGGCCGAGAGAAGAGCCCTCATCTTCACCGGCTCCGTGAGCCCCGCCAAGGCATCAACCCGGGAGATCGCCCGCTCCATGGCCGAGGTGAGGAGATACTCAAGACCATCACTCCGGGAAATATGATCGACCTTCTCCAGAGCGCTTCCGTAGAGCACCACCGCTCCCAGAAAAACCGCCCGGGACTGAAACTCGTCGGAGCGAACCTCCTGGATCTCCACCTGCTCCAGACCGTACTCCCGGGCAGCAGCGCGCCCCTCGGGAGAGGAGACATCCACCACCTCGTAACTGAAGGAGCGCCCTCCCAGGGTCTCATACTCCCGCAGGAGGTCCAGGAGATACTGGCGCACCCCGTTATAGGGTGGCGGCACCCGATCGGTGTAAAAGATCCGCACCCGCAGGGGATCCTCGGCCCGGGCCAGGGTCTCCCGCGTCAGCGGCGAGAGACTGTAGGCACCGCTCGAGGTGAGATCCAGGCGAAAAAAAGCATTGGAGCTCACCAGATTGAGCACCACCAGAATTGCCGTAATCAGCACGAGGTGTATCGTTGCTCGGTATCTTGTTGAGTTTCCCATAGGACCTATCGCTCCCGCACCAATCGATGATGAGCCAGAACCAGGAAAAAGAGGATCAGGCTGAAAAAATAGACCAGCGACCGGGAATCAACCACACCCCGGGTGAACCCCGAGAAATGGTAGGTTGTTCCCGCATACTGAACCACCGGCACCACCCCCCCGGGAAGAAGCACCAGGAAAAACTCGGCCAAAGCAAGCACCAGCGTCACCACCGAGCCCGTCACCAGCGCCACCGTCTCGGTTCGCGATATCGCCGACGCCCAGAGCCCCACGGCCCCGTAGACACCGGCCAGAAGCACCGCCCCCAGATAGCCTCCGATCACCGGCCCCGGATCGAGGCGGCCCAGAAGCTGCACCGAAAAAACAAAGACCAGGGTAGGCACCAGGAGAGCCGCACCGGTGATCCAGAGCGCACAGAACTTGGCCGCCACAATCCGGACCATCCCCACGGGCAACGTGGCCAAGACCTCCCAGGTCCCGCGCCGCCGCTCCTCGGCCACAAGCCGCATGGCCAGAGCCGGCATCAGCAACGCCAGAAGCAGGGGCAAGAGCGAAAAGAACTGGCGCATCTCCAGCCGCTGCACCAGAAAGAAGGTGGAAAAAAAGAGCGCCGCCGAGGCACCCAGAAAGACCACTGCCACCACATAGGCCACGGGAGACTGAAAATACCCGGCCAGTTCGCGCCGAAGAAGCGCCCGCACCCGTTTATCCATGATGAACCTCCCTGGTCAGGGCATGGAAGACATCCTCCAGAGACGATTGTTCCTGCACTATCTCGTAGAGCTCGCTGGAAAGCGCCTCCCGGGCCAGCTCGGGCCGAACCTCCAACCCCGCCCGGGGAAAAACCCGCACAATCACCGCTGAGGGATCGGGATAGACCCCAATTCCGTCCCTGCCCGGTTCCAGCAACTCAACCCGCTCAACCCCGGGAATCGCCTCAAGGCGCTTTAGCAGCACCACCGGATCGATCCCGGCCAGAACCATCCTGACGGGCATTCCCCCGGTGACGCCACCGCCCAGAGAGAAATCTTCCAGCAGCCCCTGGAAGCGCACCTGTCCCTGGTGAATCACCACCACCCGGCGGCAGAGGGCCGCCACTTCCTGCATGATATGGGTAGAAAGAATTACCGTCTTGGTCTCGGCGATCCGCCGAATCAGGGCGCGAACCTCCAGAATCTGGTTTGGATCGAGGCCGCTGGTCGGCTCGTCCAGAACCAGAATCTCGGGATCGTGCAACAAGGCGTGGGCCAGCCCGACCCGCTGCCGATACCCCTTGGAGAGCTCCCGGATCGGCTTGTGGACGTGGCTGGCAAGACCCACCTGACGAACCACCTGCGGGACCCGTTCCGAGGGATCAAGCCCGTGGAGCCGGGCTTCGTAGACCAGATAATCCCAGGCGAACATATCCCCGTAGAGCGGAGCCGACTCGGGAAGATAACCGATCCTGCGTCGAGCCTCCACGGAATCGGGAGTAAAGGGCTGATCGTCCAGGAAAACCTGCCCTGCCGTGGGTTCCAGAAAACCTGTCATAATGCGCAGGGCCGTGGTCTTGCCCGCACCATTCGGCCCCAGCAAACCTACAATGCCCCCGCAAGGGACCTCGAAGGAGACCCCCCGCAGGGCCTTTACATCACCGTAATCCTTCTCAACCGTTTCGAAGCGTATCATCGTACCTTGTACATAGTAAGAAAATATTACCCTCGCCTTGCGAAATCATTACATTTTTGTAATCTCTGCCGGCGGCCGGCCCATCTGTCAGCGGCAGGCCATCGGCCGGCGGCCGGCCCACCTGTCAGCGACAGGCCATCGGCCGGCGGGGTTCGGACTCACTTGTTGAAATCGTCCAGGTAGGCCTGCTGCGCCGCCGTGAGCGTATCGTGGCGGATTCCCCGGGCAGCCAGAAGAAGCCGGGCAACACCCTGATCTATCGCGGCAGGCACGGGAATCACCTCCGGCGGCAAGGGAGTTCCTCCCCTCGCAGAGAGCACCACATACTCGGCGCTCAGAGCCTGCACGGCAAAACTGGTGTCCATGATCTCTGCCGGATGGCCATCGGCGGCGGCGATGTTCACAATCTTGCCCTGGGCGATCAGGTTGATCCACCGCCCGTCCTCCAGGCGATAGCCCGTGAGGTTCTCCCGCACCTCCTGAACCTCTCCGGCCATGGCAGCAAGCCCCTCAAGATCGATCTCGTCGTAGAAGTGCCCGGCGTTGGCAAGAACCGCTCCATCCTTCATGCAGGCCACCTCCCGGGGAGTAATCACATCGCAGACACCCGTGGCGGTCACAAAGAAATCACCCTCCCGGGCCGCGCAGGCGCCCCCCTCCTCAAGCGGCCCCAGAGGCATCACCCGGTAGCCGTCCATTACCGCTTCCAGAGCCTTCACCTCGTCCACCTCGCAGACAATAACCCGGGCACCCAACCCGGCTGCGCAGGAGGCGATCCCCCGACCACACCAGCCATAGCCGGCCACCACCAGGGTTGCACCGGTGAGGACCCGGTTGGTGGTCCGCATCAGGGCGTCCATTGTGCTGTGGCCCGTGCCGTAGCGGTTGTCAAAGAGATGCTTCATCTGGGCGTTGTTCACGGCGATCACGGGAAACCGCAGCTTCCCCGCCACAGAACGGGCCCGGTTTCGCAACACCCCGGCGGTGGTCTCCTCGCACCCCCCCAGGGTATCACGGGAGAACTCCCGGGCACCCTCGTGAAGATGGTGAACCAGATCCCCGCCGTCGTCGATCACCACATGCGGAGCGATCCTCAGGGCCGTAAGCTGATGCTCCTCGAACTCCTGCGGTGTGGCCCCGTGCCAGGCATAGACATGGAGCCCCAGCTCCTGAAGCGCCGCCACCACATCGTCCTTGGTAGAGAGAGGGTTGCTCCCCGTAACCGATACCTGGGCTCCGCCGGCGGCCATCACCAGGGCAAGATACGCCGTTTTTGCCTCCAGATGCACACTTACGGCGGCGCGGATGCCCGCAAAGGGCTGCTCCCGGGAAAAGCGCTCTTCCAGGCTCCGGAGAACGGGCATATTGCGCCGAACCCATTCAATTTTTCGATGCCCTTCGGCAGCAAGGGCCGGATTACGCAGGATATCGTCGGGCATGGATCGTCTGGTACCCGGGGATCGTTCGGTATTCATGAGAGGTCCTCCACATAATGATTGTCTGCGGCGATACACCAGTCTCTGCCCGGGGCAGAAAAAAGGCAGAAAAATGGCAAAAAAAAAGCCGCCAGCGCGTTGCCAGCGGCTCAAAACCCCTTCCCCTTAATCCATCAGGTGCTGGATCTGGGAGCGGGACGTTGCAATCTCGATGGAGCCGTCCAGGATTCCCTGGCGGGCAGCCTCGAGGGCGTCTTTTACTTCCTGGGGAATCATGGAATCAAACCCGTGAAAGGGTGCCAGCCCCGTGGCGTCCTCGGCAAGACCGTAACTCACGGTTCCGCCCTGGAAGGTTCCCTCGGCAATACTGCGCAGGACAACCTCGACAGACTCGGGGATCTTCTTGATGGCGCTGGTGAGGACCGCATCGGGAGCCACGTGGTTTTGATCGATATCAACACCGATGGCGAGCACGCCCTCCTCGTCGGCGGCCTGAATCACACCCAGACCGGTGAGCCCCGCAGCCTGGAAGACGATGTCAGCCCCCTGCTCGATCATGGCCAGGGCAGCCTCGCGGCCACCGGCCTGGTCAACAAAGGAACCAGCCGTAACAGACAGAACCGTTGCATCGGGGTTCACGGATTTTACGCCCTGGATAAAGCCAACCTCAAATCGTTCAACCGGGGGAACCAGCATTCCCAGAACCGCACCAACCACGTTGTGGTCCGGGCGCAACCGGGGGATCGCATCGGCATGGTCTTTGGTCATGAGCCCTGCCAGAACACCGGCCAGGTATCCGCTCTGCTCTTCCCGGTAGAGAATTCCCTGGAAGTTGGGCAGATCGTCGTCGCCGCCGATATCAATCCCTCCAAAGAGGGTATCGGGGTGCATCCGGGCAGCCTCTTTTACGGCATCCTCCATGAGAAATCCCACGGCAAAGACGATCTCGGCTCCGTCCTCGGCCAGACCGCTCAGGTTGGGAATATAGTCGGTCTGCTGGTTGCTCTCGACAACCCGCGCCTCGAACCCGTAGGGAGCTCCCAGAAGCAACCCCTGATAGGCGCCATCGTTGAAACTCTGGTCTCCCAAGCCGCCCACATCGGTGGCCATGGCGGCTATTCTTCGATCAGGATCGGCCTCGGGCCGTCCTCCGGCAAAAACAAGCGCCCCGGCTACAACCAGGAGCGTCAGCATCAGCATCGTTTTCTTCATTCTCGTCCTCCTTATAGAACTTCGAACAATAATATCTCTAACCTTCGCGATTATACACCCTCCCGCAGGAGCGCCACAATCACGGAAGGTAATGTTAATCTTCGCTCCGCTCGATCATGAAATCCTTTCCCACAGCCCGGGGCGGCCGGCTGCGCCGAACCAGCCCGGCCACGGCGATCACCGTTACCAGATAGGGGAAGATGATAAAAAGCTCTCCCGGGAGATTCACCACCCGCAATACCTGAAAGCGCATCTGCAAGGCGTCGGCAAAGCCGAAGAAAAGCGCCGCCAGGAAAGCCCCCACGGGGTGCCAGCCCCCGGAGATCATCGCGGCCAGGGCAATAAATCCCCGACCGGCGCTCATCCCCTCGGTGAAGCTCACGTTGGCCTCGATAGAGAGGTACGCCCCGGCCAACCCGCTGGCAAGACCGCTGATAAAGACCCCCAGATAGCGCATCTTGTAGACCGAGACCCCGATCGTCTCCAGCGCCAGCGGGTGTTCCCCGGCAGCACGGATATGGAGCCCCGTCTTGGTCTTGAAGAGAAACCACGTAAGAAGCGCCACCAGAACGAACCCCATATACACAATGGGCGTCTGGGCAAAGAAAGCCCGGCCTATCAGGGGAATCTCCGAAAGAACCGGCACCGCCAGGCGGTAGCGCCCGAGCCCCCGGGGAATGGAGGGGGTTGTTCCGGGGTGTCCCACGATCAGCACCATAAGAAACCGGGTTATCCCGAAGGCCAGAACGTTCATCACCGCCCCGCTCACCACATGATCCATGTGAAGCGTCACCGTGGCAAAGGCATGGAGCAGGCTATAGACCCCTCCAAAGAGAACACCCGCCAGGAGCCCCAGCCAGGGGCTTCCCGTGGTATAAGCCACAATAGCCGCAAAAAAGGCCCCCACCACCATGATCCCCTCCATGGCGATATTGACGATCCCCGAACGCTCGCAGATGGTGGCCCCAATGGCCGCCAGGGTAATGGGCGTGGAGAGGCGCACCGTGGCCGAAAGCAAATTGGTAAGAAACTCAAGGGTAAACATCGTTTCAGCCCTCCTCTCCGGCGGCGGCCGTTGCAGCCTGGGCGGCCCGGCGGACCTCCCGGCGTCGGCGACGGTTGCCCCAGGCGGTATAGATATATCTGGCCACAATCAGAAAGAGGATGATCCCCTTGACGATCTCCACGATCGCTCCGGGCGTCTGGGTGGTACGGGACATATACTGCCCTCCCGCATCAAGAGCCCCCCAGAGAAGCCCCGTAAAAACCACCGCTATGGGGTGTCCCCCGGCAAGCAAGGCCACGGAAATACCGTTCCAGCCATAGCCGGCCTGAAGATTCTCGTAGAGGCGGTGATCCAGACCGTTCACCTGGTTGAACCCCGCCAGGGCCGCCAGAAACCCCGCAATCAAGAGAGCCCGAAAAATATTCTTGCCCACGGAAATCCCCTGGGCCCGGGCAGCATCTTTGTTCTCTCCCACAGCACGAATCTCGAAACCCATACTGGTTTTGTAGAGCAGGTAATACACCACCAGAGCCACCAGGATAGCCAGGAGTATCCCCGTATGAAGCCGGGGGTTTGCCTCGGGCAGAAAGGCCCGAAACCGCAGGAGCATGGTGTTGTCGGGAATCCGGGTTGTCACATAGGGGTGTCGGCTCGTGGAGGGATCACCCCCAAAGGCCCGGATAAAAACAGGCGAGAGATAGCGCGCCACGTGGGCCAGCATCATCGTGGTGATCACCTCGTGAGCGCCGGTTTTCATCTTCAGGTAGGCCGGAACAACGTTCCAGAGCGCACCAAAGAGGCCCGCCACAAGAAAAATCAGGGGAAGGGCGATCACCCCGGGCAACGGCATATAGAGACTCAGCCCGGCCGCCGCCATGGCCCCCAGATAGTACTGCCCCTCGGCACCGATATTAAAAAGCCCCGCCTTGAAGGCAAAGGCCACGGAGAGGGCCGTAAAGATCAGGGGAGCTGCGTTGAGGACCGAGATGTGCCAGTTTCGCGCCAGCCCTCCGTAAAAGAGAGCCTGGTACGCCACCAGGGGGTTATACCCCGAGACAGCCATCACAACTCCGCCCAGGAGGATCGCCGCAGTGATCCCGAAGAGGGGAACCACCATACGCTTTACCCAGCGCCGCAGGAGCTCCCGCAGCACCGACGGCCCCTGAACCAGACGCACCCGCCAGAGATAGACCCCCAGGGCCGCCAGGATCAGCAAACCGCCCTGGAAATAACTCGCCAGATACAACACCGTTCCCGCCGCACCCAAGAGGACAACAGCGGCCATGAGCAAGGTGGCCAGAAGTGCCTGAGATATCATGCGCTCGCTTCCTTTCCGCCGGTCATGTAGAGGCCAACCTCTTCTTCGCTGGTTTTATCCGTAATCAGTTCCCGCACAACACGCCCCTCAAAGAGCACCAGAATCCGATCCGCCAGGGCAAAGATCTCTTCCAGCTCCAGGGAAATCAGAAGAATCCCCACATCCTTGTCCCGCATGGCCAGAACCTCGGAGTGGATGTATTCGATAGCCCCCACATCGAGGCCCCGCGTGGGCTGGCTCACCAGAAGGAAGGTGGGCTTCCGGGAAAACTCCCGGGCCAGAATCACCTTCTGCTGGTTTCCTCCCGAAAGCTGCGACGCCGTTGCTCCGGGGCCGGAGGTCCGGATATCGAAGCGCTCGATCAGCTCCCCGGCATGATCGTTCATGCCGGGATAATCCAGAACACCCCGGTAGGCGTTGGGGGACCGATCGTGATAGCCCAGGGCGATGTTCTCGGCCACGGAAAAGGGCAAGACCAGGCCGTAGCGGTGGCGGTCGGCCGGAACATAGCCCATGCTGCGGTTGATCCGCTCCCGGGTGGTCATCCCCTGGACCTCTGTGCCCAGGTGGCGCATCACGCCTTGGGTGATCGGACGCAACCCCATCACCGCCTCGGCAAGCTCGGTCTGACCGTTGCCATCCACCCCGGCGATCCCCACAATCTCCCCGGGACGAACCGTCAGGGAAAGATCCTGAATAGAAGGAACGCCCCGGTCGTCGGAAACACCCAGCCCCTGGACCTCGAAAACCGGATCGGGCTGTACCTCGTGGGGGGTTCGCTCCACGGTGAGCACCACGGAACGCCCCACCATAAGGTTTGCCAGCTCTGCCGTGGTAGCCCCCGCCGTGGGGCGCTCGCCCTCAATACGGCCGCGCCGCAGAATATACACCCGGTCCGAGATGGCCCGAACCTCTTCCAGCTTGTGGGTGATGATAATGATACTCACCCCGCTCTCGCGGAGGGTGCGGATCACGGCAAAAAACTCCTCCACCTCCTGGGGCGTGAGCACCGCCGTGGGCTCGTCCAGGATAAGGATCTCGGCCCGGCGGTAGAGGGCTTTGAGGATCTCCACGCGCTGCTGCAACCCCACGGAGAGGTTCTCCACTTTGGCATCGGGATCAATCTTGAGACCATAGCGATCGCTGAGCTCCTGCACCTCCCGGCGGGCGGTGCGGTAATCGATCACGGGCCCCCGGCCCGGCTCGGAACCCAGAATGATGTTCTCCGTAACGGTGAGCGGATCAAGAAGCATGAAATGCTGGTGAACCATCCCCAGGCCGTTTTTTATCGCCTCCCGGGGAGACGAGAACTCCACCTCCCGCCCCTTTATCAGGATGCGCCCCGAGGTGGGTTTGTACAAGCCGTAGAGAATATTCATGAGCGTGCTCTTGCCCGCCCCGTTCTCACCCAGAAGACAGAGGATCTCCCCCTCCTTCAGGCAGATGCTTATATCATCGTTGGCAAGGACCTTGGGGAACTGCTTCACGATATGTTGCGTTTCCAGAATCACCTGTGACATGCGAGGAACCTCCAGAATTTACCTTACTATGAAATGTGTCAGCTATCCAGTTTTTTGCGGGCCAATCTGTTCCGGAACCCCACGCCGGAACCTGGCGCCAGAACCTGGCGCCAGAACCTGACGATAGAGAGCGTCGGTGCGCTCCACCATCACGGGCAAGCTCCACTCCTCCAGGGGCCGCGCTGCCGCAGCCCTGCCAAAGCGCTCGCGCAGCTCCCTGTCCCGGGCCAGGTGAACCAGCGCCTCCGTGAGAGCCGAAATATCCCGAAAGGGCACCACCAGACCGGTCACCCCCTCCTCCACGGTCTCGCGAATCCCGGGAACATCGAAGGCAACAGCGGCACGACCTGCAGCGGCAGCCTGGACCAGGGACTGGGGAACCCCCTCCCACTCCGAAGTAAGACAGACCAGATCGGCAGCAGCAAAATAATCCTGGGGGTTGTCGCGAAACCCGGGAAAAACCACCCGGGAAGAAACCCCCAGACGCCGGGCCTGCTCTTCCAGAGCCTCCCGCCGGGGGCCGTCGCCCAGAAGCACCGCCCGCAGGGAGAGCCCCTGGCCGGAACGCTCCAGCTCCTCCACCGCCCGGGCAAAGGCCTCCAGAAACCAGTGCTGCCCCTTGCGCTGCTCCAGGCGGGCCACCACGGCGCAAAGCACATCGTCGGGCCCCGAGCACCCCACCTCCTGCCGCAGGGCCTCATCCCGCCGGGCCAGACGAAAGCGCTCGATCTCCATGCCGCTTCGGATAATCCGGTATTGCCCGGGCCGGCCCACCCCGGCCTCCACCATAAGATCCCGCAGGGTATAGCCCACGGAGACAAAGAGATCGGTCCGGCCCGCAGCCCGCCGCTCAAGCCAGCGAAACAACAAAAAAACAGGCCGCGCCATGGAATCGGTAAAACTCATCCCATGAACCCCATGGAGCACCACCGCCCCCCCGGCACGGCGGGGCACGGCAAAACGCCCCAGAATCCCCGTCTTGGCGTTATGGGTATAGACAATATCAAAGGAGTTCTTCCGGAAAAACCGCCACAACCACCGGAACGCCCGGACCTCGGCCCCGGGCGAGATCTCGCGGCAAATATGGGGAACAACCACCACCTCTACCCCGGCCTGACGCAGCTCCTCCACCATGCCCTCATGGTACTCGGCCCCCACCACCAGGGTCTGGACAAGATCGGGAGCCCCCCGAAGCATATTGTAGAAAATATTAAAATCCGCCCCGCCCTTCACCAGGCGGGTTGTGAGATGACAAACCCTCACCCTCACCTCCCCGAAAGCAGGACAAACAAGGTCTTGAAGATAATTCTCAGATCGAGCCACACCGACCAGTGATCGATATACCAGGTATCGAGCTTGACGATCTCCTCGAAATCATCGATCCGGTTGCGCCCGCTCACCTGCCACATGCCGGTGATCCCCGGGGCCACGCTCAACCTGCGGCGGTGGTGCTTCTCGTACTGAAGGAACTCCTCGGCCGTGGGCGGCCGGGTACCCACAATACTCATATCGCCCTTCAGGACATTCAGAAACTGGGGGAACTCGTCCAGGCTGGTCTTCCGCAGGATCTTTCCAACCCGGGTAATGCGGGGATCCCGGGCAATCTTGAACATGTGGCCCTGCATCTCGTTCTGCTCCATCAGCTCCGCCTTGCGAGCCTCGGCATCGACCGCCATGGTACGGAACTTGACCAGGTTGAAATCGCGGCCGTTCTTTCCCTTGCGGGGCTGGACAAAGAAAATCGGCCCCGGCGAATCGAGCTTGATCGCCGGCGCCACCACCAGAAAGATCACCAGAAAGGCAAGAAACCCCACCAGACCGATGGCGTAATCGATGGTGTGCTTCACAAACCGCTGAAGGGGGCTGAAATCGTAGGACTGAAAGGAAACAATGTTGAAAGGCCCCACGGTATCCACCTCGGAGCGGGTATACTCGATCCCGGAAAAATCCAGGACGATGTTCACCATGAGCCCCATGCGGTGGCAATCGGAGATCAGGGGCGCCAGCTCCTGGAGCCTGAGATCGCTGTAGGCCAGAACCACCTCGTCCACCACGTTCTTTGTCACGTAATCCAGGACATCGTCAAAAAAGCGCTGCCGCTCCTCATCGCTCAGATGCTCCTCGACGGGGAGGGCAAAGCGGGGCTCCACCGTGGCGTTCAGCAAGAGCTCCGGCGTAGTCCTGGCCGTGGCCTGAAACTGCTCCACGGCCCGCTTGTTCCCCAGAAGCAGAACCTTCCGGTGATAGCGATCCTTCTTTTGCAGACGGTAAAAATAGACCCGGAAAAGCAGCTTGGCCGCCACCATAAGCACATAATTGATGCCGGCGAAGGTCATGAGGAAGGTCCGGCTGATCACGGTATCCCGGATAAAGAAGAGCCCCATGGCCAGGGCACCCAGCCCCACCAACTCCACGGGGATCAGGTTGCGGCAGATCCGCCAGGCCGAAACAAGGCGGTGCCCCCGGAGGAAATCGTAGTTCCGGAAGAGCCGCAGGAGGATCATCCAGACGATGAGGACCGTCCCCATAAGGTTGAAGTACACCGGAAAGGGCGCCAGATCATCGAGACCGAAGGTGAAAAGCTTGTCTCGGAGGTAATAGGTAAACAGGTAGGAGAGAACGATCACCGCAGCATCGATGATCATCAGGGTATAGCGAAGAAAGGACCGCCTTCGTTGATTCATGGTACGCGCCTCTTTACAACAACCTAAACACTTTGATGAACGCCCCAAAACATGGTACCGTTCCCGGGTGAAACAGAATATCTTCATTGTGGCGGCCTTTGCCGCTCTCGTCAACGTGGTGGTCCCCGTGGCGTCTCAATCATCGGTCGGCACTCCGGCCAGCGATCCCTCAGGCTCGGCGGCCCTGGAGGCAACCATAGCAGACCTGGTACCGGGCATCTCCCGGGCGGAGCTTGCAGAACTCCTGGAGGAAGGCTCGCTGATCTTCCACAGCGAGGACGAGCCCCTGACCTTCCGCTACCTGCCCCGGAGCAGCATCAGCGACCAGGTTCGGGGGGGCTTTGGCCATTTTGAACCCAACGTGGTGAACGAGGTGCTTTTTCTTCTGCCCCGGCCCGAGACAAACTCCCGGGGAATCCCCTACACCAGCGACGAAGAACTCCTGCTGGATCTCTACAACACCTTCCGGGCCGTGAGCAAGCTCTCGGGGGTGGAGTACGAATCAGGCCGAACCGGGGGCATGCGGGTGCTCTTTGACAACGTCTACGCGATCGAATCGGTGCGCTCCAGGGACCCCCTGCCGGACCCGCTGGTGACAGCTGTCCCCCGGGAGAGCTCCTTTGTGCTCCATCTTGAGGATTCCAACTTCGGGAGGAGTTTTTTTGAGGCAAGTTTCTACGGCGGGGACGATGCGGTGAGCATGGGCATGACCAACCTGCGGAGCCTCACCTTTTTTGTGCCCGTGGTGCGGGCAGAACGGGTGCGGTTCCAGATGGTGGCCCTGCCCCTGGAGGATCATCTCCTGCTCTACGGGGCGGTGGGGCTCGAGGCGGGGGGCTTTCTGCGGAGGATGGTGCACCTGCCGGGGTCCTTCCGGCGGCGCATTGTGGCGCTCACGGACTGGTTTACCTGGCAGGTCTACGGGGACGACCACGGCACAGAGCACAGAGAACCCTTGGATACCGATTCCTGATTCATCCCTGATCACTCGTTAGCGAAGGTCTGGTCCTAATATAGACCAGACCGGATGATACAGGATGAATAAGCGCGGTTGTGTCATTGAACCAAACGGTCAGAATACTCCCTGCCAAGCTTCTCGTTGGAAACATCGGTTTGCTCGAATATCTTTTGCAAGATGTCTTCATTCAAGGTTATGACGTCGGGACATTCCCTGGCAAAAATTCTTCGTACCAGATTTCCCACCGGAACGTCAAAGATCTTCACGAATTTCCGAATCTTGCGGTATATCAGCGTTCTACGAAATCGTCTGGATGAGTAGCGTTTCATGATCTTGCTTAACCGGAAATTCCGGATCTTCCAGGACGTGCCGGAAACGCGGGAAACATTCGCAGGGTTCTCGGCATCAAGTTCATTCAAATCGGTTCGATCTGCCCCACATAAAAAACCTGCAAGCCGCTCGAGAGCTTCTCTGTTGCTGACTGCAGCGATGTCAAAAATGAGCATATTATCCCTGCCAACAGCCTTCTCTATGGCATCGGCCCAAAGGTAGTAGTTCAGATGATGGTCTCCCGACTGTAAGTACGCTCGTGCCCGATCTTCAAAATCCTGTTGTGAGGGGGCAATCCTGTAGGCGCTTCGCTGGGAATACTCCGAAGCGAGCATCTTCCGCTGATCACGAATGGACAGAATGATTTTTACCTGGCCGCTGAAACGCGAACTCCACTTCTCGCAAAGCACTGGCAGGACAGAGAAAACTGGATAATTTTCAGGAATCGTCGGCTGGATGTCTTCGATTCTGGGAGCGGCCATAACCCCCGGGCCAGGCCCGGAGGACATACCTTCACTACTTATCACAAAGGAGGAACGTCCGGTATCATTTCGTAATTGACCCTCTGCGATCTGAGCAATATCATCCAGAAGTATATCTATGGTCTTTACCGGATCCTGGCCTTTGATTATTTCGCCCATGAGATATGAGAAATGCCTTCCCCTTCCTGCCCCTTTTCCAAGATATCCTTGAGGAAGAAGAGCGGGAAAGACCTTCCTTTGAAAGGTGGTCGTTCCGGTCTTTCGCAAACCGATATGAAGAACAAGATCTATTACATTCATGTCCATTACTCTTCGTTTATCGCATAGATCAAAAAGTTATCATAGCCATGAGCAACTTTTTCCCTCATCTTCCTTTGCGGGTATGCGAGAAAATCATTTGTGCAGAAAAACCCAGCAAACAATATTCAAGAGAATATGCTGCAAGCCTTTACCTTATCCCCAGACTCTCCTATAACTGGAGGCACAATGAGGATACTTTATCTCTCGCTCTCACCCATTCCTTCCCGGGCGGCCAATAGTGTGCAGGTTGTGAAAAACTGCGCCGCCATGGTCCAGCAGGGGCACCAGGTCACTCTTTTTGGGGCTACGGGAGGATCGGAACCGATAACCGATTACTACGGCGTCGAGACCCCGCCGGAACTCTTCCGTCACCCCCTGGGCCGGGTTCCCCTGGTTTCGCGAAGCCTCTTCGGGCGAAGGACCGCAAATCAGGCCCGAACCCTCCTTGATCAGACAGACCTCATCTACGGCAGGGATATCTACGCGCTTCTTGCTTTGGGCAACACCTCTCAACCCCAGATCTATGAAGCGCATATGCCCCCGGCAAACGCCACAAAGAGACACCTTCACCGGCGTCTCTTTTCCCGGAAATCCTTCTTCCGCCTGATCACGGTATCCCGTGCTCTGGCCGACTATTACCGGGAAAACTTCCCTGAACTGGCACACAAAGAGATTCTGGTGGCACCTAACGGAGCGGACCTTCCCCACTCCATAGAGGTCACGGGAGAATCGTCGATCCGAAAGCCCGCTGTGGGCTACGCCGGGCAACTTCACGCCCATAAAGGCCCGGGGCTGATCCTGTCTGTAGCCCGACGCATGCCCGGGATACCCTTCCATATTGTGGGAGGATCCCCGGAAGACATACAGAAGTGGAGCGCCCAGGCCCCAAAAAACGTGGTCTTTCACGGCCAGGTTTCGCAGCAAGAACTGGGCAAATATTATCGGACCTGGCCCATTTTTCTGGCCCCCTACCAGGAATCGGCCTGTAAGAACCCCCTGCGGGACGACACGATCTGGGGCTCGCCCCTAAAAGTCTTTGAGTATATGGCCCATGGGTGCTGCTTTATCGCCTCGGATTTGCCAATCATCCGGGAAATTGTCGGAAGCGGGAGCGCACGCCTCTGCAATCCTTCCCGACCAGAGGAGTGGGAACAGACCTTGCGCACCCTCCTTGAAGACCCCCGGCAACAGGATGAGCTCTCCCGAACAGCCCGGAAACTCTTCCTGGAGCGATTCACCCGCGAAGCACGGGTCCGGCACATTCTCTCGGGGGTTCTACCGGACCGATAAGATCCAGCGGTAGAAGCTTTCGGGGTCGTGGGGCAGATCAAGGCACCGCTGAAGCTCCGTTGCAGCAACCAGAAAGGCCTGACGGCGTTTGCGCCGCCTCATACCAGTGCGATGCACGCTCTTTTCCGGGTGATCCGCTTGATGGCACAAACGATATATCAGGTGATGCAAACAGTAGCCGGGGAGCCCGTCGCGAATGCGAGATCCTTGCCCGGTTGCGGAAAACCACCCGTCAAGAAACGCCTCCCGGTGCCCCGAAGGAACCGCCAGAGCCTGTCGCACCAGGGAAGTTCCCAAAGGACGCAGGGCAATTCCAAAGAGATCAATATAGGAAAAATCACCTTGGGGAGACTCAACGTAGTTTTTCAGAGCGCTGTCAAAGAAACACACTCCCCAGGGCGTGTCGTCCAACCCGCCGGCCCGGGAAAGAGCCTGCCCAAGCTGCTTCTGGAGATTCGGGTCGATCCCGGGGCTGGCCAAGGTATGCTCCAGCAATCTGCGATAGGGAATATCTTTCTGAGGATCTGCCGAAAGTTGCCGTGTGGCGATAAAGTGTCCCAGCTCAGAGGCCCGTTCCCCGGTGAGCGAGACCGGCGACAAAACCCGCCCGGGAAGGTATTCAGCTATCAGGCACAACTCATCGGCATACCGGACAGCGGGAACAGCATCGCTGTGTCCCCCGGCCTCAAACCGCCGGACCAGCTCCGCTGTGGCCGCAACCGCAGTTGTTGCCTGACGAAAAACGGCGCACTTGAAAGAATGCCCCCCGGTGGTCACCAGGAGGTAGGCAGCACTATTGCGGTGAAACCTGCCCCGCAACCGATCAACCCGCGAAATCAAGGGGTGCACGCTTTCCACCGTGCCGACACCGGGGATCACGGATCCCCGGGCTATTGCTCCCAGGGTGGTGCGGGGAGGCACAAGGGTTCTCATGGATCGCTCCCTGATGGCTGTGACGAAACAAAGGCCCGGACCGCCGATTCCCGCACGAGCCCGGCAGCCTTGCACAGAGAAAGCGCCCAAAGGGGACCAATAATCCGGATTGAACGGGCGGGATATCCCTTTCCCCGAAGGGCCCGCAAGGCCGGTCCAAGGGAGGGGGGGAGAAAACTGCGTATAACTCGCTTCAGAACCCCTAATCCGTGTGCACCGGCACGATGCGCCCGCATGCCCCGACCCACCCGGAAGGCCTTCTTCAGAGATTCCCTCCCGTCACGGGTGGGATGGTAGACCACCGTGCGGGGGCAGTAGGCCAGGCGAGCTCCGGCAGCGACAGCCCTCAGGGACCAGGCTACGTCTTCTCCCGAGACTTGGTGCTCCCGGTATAATCCCACCCGGCCAAAGAGCGATCTCCGGACAAAGACATTGGCAGTCACGGCGCGACCCATGGCTGCCAGCGCCTCATTATCCATGTGGAGTGCGGCCTCCAACTGTTCCCAGGGCGAGTGAGGATTCCTGAACTCGAAGAGGACATTGCCCGCGAGAAAATCCGCACCGCTTTGCTCCAGCGCCGAGACCCCCCGGGAAAGCCAGTCGGGAGCCGCCGCGCAATCGGCATCTATGAAGGCAAGGATATCCCCCGAGGCGTTGCGAATCCCCACGTTTCTGGCAGCATAGGACGAAGCCAGGTGATCGCAGGAGAGAACGGTGAAACCCGCATCCCGACAGACCTGGGGAGAGCCATCGGTGGAGCGGTTATCCACCAGAAGTATCCGGGATGGCCCGGGATAATCCTGGGACGCCAGGGATGGCAGGAGCCGGTCCAGGTAGGGGGTCAGATTGTAAAAGGGGCAGATGACGGTAACCGAGGGTATCGGAACTGGAAGAAGTACTGTATCGACCATGAATAATTGTTGCTCGCTTGGTGTCTCAAAGAGTTAGTACCACAGAGAGTACCGGATTCCGGAAAATTGTGATAGTCTCGTGGCCATGGCATCATCGCACCGGGCTACATCTGCGAATAATTCCGCGCTTCTCGCGGCGCTGGAAACTCTCTATCCCGAGGGGCAAAAGACGCCTCTGTGGGGGTCGGCCTTCTCACCCAAGCTTTTCAGAATCGGATCTCGCCGGGGGCTTCTCCGGTATCTCCTGAGGTTGCGGGGGCCAGGATCCCTGCCCAAAATACTGAAGATCGCCTGCCAAAGCTTGGGGCGGGGAGAGATTCCCCGGAAGATTGTCTACTGCGCCGGGCATATCGCCGCACCCCCGGGAGCGGCACCCTTCGTGTATACCCAGGGCTCATCCAACGTCTGTGTTCTTCTGGACCGGGAACGTCGGGAAATCACAAAAATTCTGCCTCTTCCCCAAAAGAGCGCTGAGTTTCGGCGGGAGAGCGAGAACCTTCAGGCCCTGGCAGACAAGAGGCAGGACGGAGTTCCCCTGCTCTTGAGGGCAGGCACGGGCCTGGACGGAACTCTGGGATTCATTACGCAAACCCTTGCTCCGGGATCTCCCTGTCCCCGAAAGGAATGGTCCGACTTTACAACAACCCGGGTAATCCCCGTTGTGTTCGATATCGCCCGGAACCTCCAGGCCCCCCTTGACGAAGGAATATCGGAACACCTGGCCCGATGTCACAGAAGGGCCATCGCCAGGGGATGGTCTCCGGAACTTCTTGAAGCCCTTCACCGGATAACACACGACACCGCGATCACCGGTGAGCTCTCCCGGATGACCACCACCACCCTTGTCCACCACGACCTGGCTCGACATAACCTGCTCAGAGCCCGCTCCCGAAACAATACACCACCGAAGATTACCGTAATCGACTGGGCATCCGCCTACCGCCACACCGAAGGAGCCCTTCTGGTGGAACTGGAGCGTCAGACGCTTCATTACTGCCACGAGAAGGACCAGCGCCCTCAGGCCGCAGAATACTGGGAAAAAGTGGCCACCGGCACCTCCGTGGATTATGCCGAACTGGCGACACCAGGACTCCGTGGCCTGAGAAGGGACCGGCCCCTGCAGGTAACCGCGCTGCTTCTGACGGGCCTTCTGGAATCCCTGGCGGTCCTGTCTCCGCGAAACAGAAAAATGGCCCCAATCCTTACCGTTCTGACCAGCGGGTCAGCTCGCAGATTCTCGCCGTGAGAGTAGCCGGATCGGCGGTTCCCCTGCTAAATTGCCCCGTCCGGGGATCAAAGGTAGCTGAAATTTGCTGCTCCAGCCAGAAGGACCGTTCCTCTTCCAGCTCTTCCGGAGTGAGGTCTCCCAGACGTTCCAGAGCGTAGGGGATCTCAAAACCCGGGGGATTGTAGCCGAAGCTGTAGATATTCTCCGGCTCCGCCAGCTCTTCCCGGTACGAAGGTGCCAAAAGAAGCGCCACGGCCCGGCGGAAATCACCGCGTGTCCAGAGGGGATGGCCAGGAAACCGCTCGTGCAGACGCGCAAAGGCATAGAGATTGAACTGATGATACCCTGTCCATTTCATGCGCTGCGGGGCCGTGACTTCCCGGGGAGGCCCTGGATCAGGCTTGAGGATATTCTTGAGGGCCTGGCGAAAACGTTCGGGCAAGGGATCCCCCGGTCCCGCCTTGGGCAGACGGCGGGCGGTAAAATGGTATATCAGACCATCGGGGTAAATATGCAGGTTCTGTTCTGTGGCATCCAGAAACCGTCTCACCTGACGAAGAACCGGCGAGGAGCTATCATTATCATCCGCAACAAAAGCCGCCGCCGAGGCAAACCAGAGCTGATGATTAAAGGTGTTATCAAACCCCAGGACTGTTCCATCAAGATCAACCACACGCCATAGCCCCCAGGATTCGTCAAAGGGGTGCAGATCTGCGAGTTTCCGGGCCAGATCGTGGCAGGCCTGATCCTGGAGCGCATCTCCCAATGCCGTGAGCGCCTCCATGGTCCAGGCGGGGCCAATCAGACCGTTACAGCGGTCTTTTCCCTCGATCTCCCGATGGTAGACGTTCCCCCCCTGGGGGCGAGCGGCATCGGAGAGGATGTAATCCCGCAGGGCACAGCAGACCTGATGCCAGCGGGTTTCTCCCGAGAGACGGTACAAAAAGGCCGTTACCAGAGCCCAGTGAGAGACAACACGCAGGGGCGTCTCGGGGTGCCGGTAGGGTCCATTGTGGCCCGGGGGCAGCCCCTCCAGGGCAAGACGGGACAGATCACGGTCGGCAAAATACCGCTCGGCTACTTGCAGCAGGAGATCGTTTTTCTTCAGAGAGATCTTTTGGGAGTTCATGGACACACCTCATCGAAGGGGTACAGGCGAAAGGCCACCTGCGATTCAATCAGATCGATCTCCTCCTGTCGGGGATGAGCGGGATAGAGTCTTGTGTTTGCCCGCGCCTGATCAGGAAGAAAGAACCGGGGGCCTTGCCACATAGCTGGATCGAGGCCAAGGAACGCTTCAACACGACTTTTTGTTTCGGTGTAGCGATAGACCAGATCCTCAAAGGCCACGGCCAAAACGTTATCTGGGGCATTCGCCAGGAGTTCGTCTTCGTGCCGGTAGCGACGGGCGTAGTCCCAGGCAAAGGTGGCAGCCCTTTCCGGACGGAGATATTTGGGTTTGGGAGTTTTTCGAGAGAGGATATCACAGAACTGATCGCGGGGATCCCGGGTAACCAGAATAAACCGGCCCGAAGGAAAGAGAGGAGCCAGGGGCAGGTTCCCCGGCTTGAGAAACTGGTCAAGCACAGGGATCTGTGGAGAAGAGGGGGAGATTGCAAAGAGCCGGAGGAGAAAGCTCTCCAGGGCCAAGCTTGCAGACCCGGGAGAGAGGCGATTCTCCCGATGTGCAGCGCGAAGGTCGGCCACAAGGGATCGAACAGCGTCGGGATAATCGGGAAAAACACGCTTCACCGGAAACGATGCGGTTCTGAGGTGGGGAGCAAGCATTTTTGAGAACTTGCTGTTCTCGGGCAGCTTGCCCTGAAGCCTTCGGAGACCTTGAGCCCGAAGGCGCGCCAGGTCGGAAGATCTTCTGGCATAGCCCAGGAGCTCCCGCTCCAGTAGCCCCAAGGCGTCGCCGTCAACGCTTCCCTGGGCCAAGCGGATCAGGATCTGTCGGGTCTGCCCTTCCAGGAGCTTGAACTCACCGGGAAAGGTCTGTGTGTTCCGGTATTCGCGCAGGAGCGCAACCACCGCCGACGATCCTGTCTTGTAGGATCCTCCGACGGATGTGTAGATTTGAGTCATAATCTATTCTTTCTACATGGGTGCAGGCTTCCCTGCAAGGATATTCTGCAGATCGGGATGATCAGGTGGTGCGGGAATCGGGTTCATAGCACAGACGGGATCGCACTGGTCGAAAAGATTCGTGTAACGAATCGGGATTGGCTCCCCGTCATCGACGGTGTCCCACCCGGAGAGCCTGGAGTCTCTGGTCGATCTGCTTCGACGCAACCGGCTGTTCCGGAAGAGACTGGACCGCGCCACCCGAAACCAGCCAATGCAGGGGAGTGGGAAGAAATGTCGATTACCGCTGCTTCAGAACGAACACGATATGCGCGAAACCCATCACAATCTGTACCGCCAAACGTAAGAACCAGATTTTCAGGAGGAGCGGAATGGTGAGCAAACCGGTACGCCCCACCGTCTCGAGGAGAACGTTCTCCGCCTTTCTCTTTGTGGTTCGTATTCTCGGCGGTATCAACATCTTGCCGAGCAATTCGGAAACACGCAGATGCTTCTCTGGTTCTTTCCAGATAGCCGGTTGTCCCCGCGCGACCCGCCACTGTTTCTTGAGCAGTTCCGCCCAATCCCGAGGCGCCTTTCTTACAACCGCGTTCTCCGCGAATACCAGTTTCAACCCGATGGAGACCGCCTCTCCCGTCCACCGGACGTCTCCGCCGGACCGCAAGCCTTCCGGAAACAAACCCAGCTGGTTAAACACGTCCTTCTTCACGATCAGATTCGCCGTCTTGGCAACACTTTTCTTCTCGACGGACTCGCGCATGCGGATATTTGTCATTCCATCGACGATGTGTGCCGCCCGGAACGGTTCAGTGATATCGAAGAGAACATTCCCGGCCACCAGGTCCGCCGACTCCCCCTCCATCGCGGATACGGCCTCCGAGAGCCATTCCGGATCCGGATAACAATTAGCGTCGATGAGCGCAATCACGGCGCCCCGTGCGATCTCGATCGCACGGTTTCGTGCGGAGTACGGACTATTTCGATACGTCGACTCAACCAAGAGCTTCACCCCGGGGAACGACGTAGCCACCTCCCGAGTATGATCCGTTGACCCGTTGTCCACGACAATCACCTCAAAACGACGGTGGTCGTGCGTTTGCATCTGTAATTGCCGGAGGCACCGTTCGAGGGCCTCTGCATCGTTGAAAACGGGAATAACGACTGAAACCGCTACCGTTTCGTGTTTCACATGAAGCTCCACTGCAGACTGAGGTTCATCCCGGCCGAATGCCTGAGTGAAGGTTGCACCAACCAAGGCATGCGGCGGAACCCACGGATTTCCCTCCGGAACGACCGTACACGGTGCATAACTCGAATCGCCACTCACTTCCGCAGAGAGGTTGGTATGGGGGCGATTCTCAGACTTGAAGACGGGGCCGTGATATCCCATAAAACTCACGGTACCAGGCCACAAAGGCGGCGATCCCCTGGCGCACTTCCGTAACGGGGCGGTAGCCCGTGTCCTGCTCCAGGGCGGTGCAATCGGCAAAGGTGGCGGTCACGTCGCCGGCCTGGAGGGGCATCATGTTCTTGCGGGCCTTTTGGCCAAGCTCTTCCTCCAGGGCCTCGATAAAATCCATGAGTCGCACCGGTGCTCCCCGGCCTATGTTGTAGACCCGGCAGGGTGCCGGGCTCACCCCGCTTTGGTGGCCGTCCCAGGCGGGGTCTCCCGCAGGAACACGATCCATCACCCGGCGGATTCCCTCTACTATATCATCAACGTAGGTAAAATCCCGCTCCATCTTGCCGTGGTTAAAGACATCGATCGCCTTTCCCTCCAGAATTGCCTTGGTAAAGAGGAAGAGCGCCATATCGGGGCGGCCCCAGGGGCCATAGACGGTAAAGAAGCGCAACCCCGTGGCGGGCAGGCCATAGAGGTGCGAATAGGTGTGAGCCATAAGCTCGTTGGAACGTTTGCTGGCGGCGTAGAGGCTGGCGGGGTGGTCTGCGGCGGTTTGCTCCGCAAAGGGTTTGTGGGGATCTATTCCGTAGACCGAGCTGGACGAGGCATAGACCAGGTGTTTCACGGGGGTTCCTGCATCGGCCTGGGCCCGGGCGGCTTCCAGAATGCTCAAAAACCCCTGGATGTTGCTGGAAATATACGCCCCGGGGTTGGTCAGGGAGTAGCGAACCCCCGCCTGGGCGGCCAGATTCACAACCACGTCGAAGCGCTCGGCCAAAAAGAGGTCCCGAACCGCCGCGCTGTCTTCCAGGTCCATCCGGTGGAAGGTGAAGTTTTCCTGTCCTGCCAGAGGGCCGGCTCCGTCACAGAGGGATATCCCCAGCTGCCGCAGGCGCCCTTCCTTGAGGGTTACATCGTAATAGTCGTTGACATTATCCAGGCCCACCACCTGGTGGTCCTCGCTCAGGAGGCGCTGTGTCAGGTGATAGCCGATAAATCCGGCCGCGCCGGTTACCAATACGTTCATAAAGACTCCTGTCGGGTTATATTGTTTCATTCTGCCCGTTGGCCGAGCGCGGTAACGCAGGCGGTTCAAGCAGGTCTGTCAGGGTTTTTCCCCGGGGGTTCGGGGCTTTCTCGGACCAGAGCAGGAGCGTATCACTCTCTGACGGGCCTGGCTCTTCGGGCTCGCTCGCGGTGGGGCACCGTTCCAGAAGGAGGCCTTCCTTGCAAGCGCACCATTCCAGGATAAACTCAAGATCGCTTGTGCCAACCAGCACCACCCTGCGGCCGCCCTCCTTGCGGTGATTCCGCAGTTCCTGGCGGATCAGCTCCTTGTAGCGCACCACGTGGCCCACGGTACGCCGCAGATAGCGGTAGCTTCGCTTGCCCAGCTGTTCCATCCCCCGAGGTGTGAGCAGGTACTGGGAGCGGTGCCCCTCGGTGCGGCGCACCAGCACAAAGCCCCGGGTGACCATACGTTTCAAAATAACGTTGGTCATGCCCAGGGAGAGGCCCAGGGCAGCGGCCAGACTGCGCTGGCTGTGGCCCTGCTCCAGGCGAGATCCCTGGTGAATGTGCGCAAGCAGATCGAGCTCGCGCAGATCGGGGGTGTCCTGTGTATCTGATGAGGTCATGTTCATTCCAATTTTCCCGGTATTTTTATCTCTGTCGGCAGAGGGCTGTGCGTGATTCGCCAGAAAAACTAGCGAAAGAACCACCGCAGGGAGAGGCTCATTCCCAGGGCATCGTCGTATACGTCTCCCACATCAAGACCCAGACCGGCCGAGACGGTCAGGGAATCCTTCCCGAAGGCCCGGGCCATAGTGAGACCAAGATAGCTGTGGGTCTGCACCCAGGTTTCCCCTTCGGGCACGATGGTGCGGGGTGCGTAGCGGGGCGATCCGCTCACTTCGGTAGAGAGGTGCTCCACATAGGAAAAAAGCAGGTGGTACTGAACGTGCCGGTCTATCGCGCCCCCCAGACCGTAGTGGCCCGCTCTGACACGGTTACTGGCTATTCTGAAATCCTCCCCCGACCCCGTTCCCATTATGAAGGGATTGCCGATTATCCGATCCTGATGGGACCAGCCGTTTCGGTAGATGCCGTGGGAGTAGTAGCTGCTTCTTCCACGGTGCACATCAATTGCTCCGGGATCATCGGTAACATCATCAATACCATCGCCTTTAAAGTGCTCTTCGTTATCCCTGTACAGCTCCCGGAAGGTATGATAGGAACCACTCTGGTAACTTGTCCGGACGTGTTCCACCACAAAGGTGGTGGGCCACCATCCCGGGCGATCCAGCCGAAGCGCCACACCCCAGAGACCGTCGCGGCCGTTCCGGAACTTGTAATCCCGGTTTTGCTCAAAAAAGTTGTGATGATACAGATCGACCCGAAAGTCCTCGAAGGGAGCCTGGACGCCAATATCCCAGATTCCCCGGTTGTTCCCGAAGTTTCCTTTCTGAAAGGTCGCAAGATCGTCGCTGCCGCCGCCGGAGGCGCGGAGAATCCGCAGATAGCTGTCCAGATCAACGCTGGTTGCATCGCCGCCCCAGGTGCCGTGGTGGATGAGCCCGGCGTAGAAGCCGAACTCCTGGGGCAACCCCAGCCGCGCGTAGGCCCACTTCTCGTGGAGCAGCTCCCGACCCTGGTAGCGCTCCCCCGTGTACCAGCCGTGGTTCAGCCCCAGTTTTACCTGAAGCGCCTCCTGCGTGCCGGGCACACTGACAAAGCCGTCGGTTGATATCTGAACTTTCGGCAAGGGCCGGGCGTTCCCACTCACAGCCATGGACCCCGACGAGAGATCCGGGTGGGGTGTTATCCCCAGAAGCTCCGGGAACACACCGGCTTTGAGGATGAGCTCGCGCCATTGCAGCGCAGCGTAACCAAAGCGCAACCGCGGTTCCAGGCCGTCGTCATCGGTAAAGAGATCAAGATCAAGAAGCGCCGTGAGTTCGCCGTGCTCCCCGAATTGGTGGCGATAGATCCCCTCCAGACTCTGGGAGGCCTGCAGAGCAGAATCGGTGTAGAGCCCCCACTGCCGGGATTGCACCCAGAAGGGCGTGCGGCCTGTTCCTCCGGCAAGATGTGCGGCCACGGAAAGGGAAAATCCCTCGGGCTGGTCGTCCCGGGGGTGCCCCAGGGTTGTCAGAGGTTCCGTGGCACCCAGATTGCCCGCGAGCAGGATGCAGAAAACAGCCACGACCCCGAAGGGCCGTCCCGGGCAAGAGAGAAATCGGTCCATTGTTATACTCCAAGGTGGGGGAGATCTCCTCAAGCGCTACTTGCGCTCTGGAGGTTACTCACAGGCCACCCTCGAAGGCGAGGGGCCCGTTGTTTGGTATATTATTCGTGGCATAGTGTGTTTTGGTGTGAAGCTTTATCGTTTCATATCGCGGTAGAAGTTCTCGTGGGGCCCGAGTGCCTCAAGGTAAATCAATCGCAGGCAATCTTCACGGGTATAGGCAAGCAAATAAACCTGGCCTGAACTCCGGAATCTGTGGACCCACAGGTCCGAGAGGTCTCCTTTTTTCTGAACACCTATATCAGGGTTTGCCGAAATATCGGAAATTGCCTGATTTACATCGGCACAAAGAGACTTGTGAAGCTTTTTGTACACTCGAACAAAACGACGTGTCTGCCGCACTTCCCAGTTCATTGGTCCGCCAGATTATTCAGCGCGGGGAACAAAGACCGTGCTATCGTCTTTGGGCTCGGCCATACTCATGAGACTCTCTGCAATAAACGAAGCCGGCAGATCCGGGTTGTCCAAGGCGGAGCGGCCCACCTTGGCCCAGAACTCAACCTGTGCCTGCACCGTGCGAAACTCCGCCTTTGATGCAACACGGGCTGCCTGCACAAGCTCCTCATCGATGCGAACGGAAACAGTACTCATTGAAGCGCTACCTCACCATCAATTTACCACAAATGTGGTAAATAAACAAGCAGTTTTGCTCCATCTTTTCCCTCGCAGATCCATCAGGAGGTTCGGGCGACCTCGTCGGGCTGGTGGCGGGAGTCTGCGGCCTGATACCGATAGAGCATGATCACCGCCAGGGCGACAGCGGTCCAGGCTCCCGAGAGAATGGCCAGGCGGAACCCGTTGTGAAGCAGCTTGAAGGCCAGGACCGAGAAGGCCATGAGACCGCAAAAGCCGTAGATGACGGCCAGGGCCTGGGGAACGGAGAGGCCCGCATCCTGCAATTTGTGATGAATGTGCTCCCGATCGGCGCTGTGGAAGGGCAACCCACGGGATTTGCGCCGGATCACGGCGGCCACGATATCGGCAATGGGAACCAGAAGCAGCGAGATCGGCACCAGCACCGGCACGGGGAGAACCTCCCCCCCCCGGGAGAGGATGGGCAACACCGCCACGGCGTAGCCCAGAAAGAGCGCGCCGCCATCGCCCATGAAGATTTTTGCCGGAGGCAGGTTAAAGACCAGAAACCCCGCTATGGCCCCGCAGAGGGTGAAGGCCAAAAGCGCCGTGAGGGCGTTTCCCTCGGCAACAGCCAGAACCCCCAGCACCAGGGAGGCGATAAAGACAACCCCGCCGGCAAGGCCGTCCATGCCATCGATCAGGTTCACGGCGTTGCCCATGCCCACAATCCAGGCCACGGTAAAGGGCACGGCGAAGATCCCCAAGGAGATCTGCGTGGCAGGGCCAAAAAACTGGATGGTGCGGATAACAGGCCCCCCGGCAACGATAATGCCCGCCGCCAGGATCTGGAGAGAAAGCTTCTTGAGGGCGGGGATGTTCCGGAAGTCGTCAAAGACACCCGTGGCGTGGATCAGGAGCAACCCCGCCAGAATTGCGGCCATGTACCAGAAGGAGAAGGCCCGACCCTGGGCGGTATAATGAAAGAGAAAGAACGCGCTCAGACCAACGGTGAAAAAACTCACCGAGATGCCGATGCCACCCAGAAAGGGGATGTTTCCATCGTGGGCCTTGCGCTCGTCGGTCCAATCGTACCAAGCGCGATTGCGCGCCAAGCCTATCAAAAAACGAACCAGAACCGCCGAAAACAGCGTTGCTCCGGCAGCGGCAAATATCAAGTCCATGCAGACACCCCTTGTGTATATTAATCATCCGAGATGGCTCCCCCCCTGTCAACCAGTTGCAACGGTTCTTCTGCAGATTGCCGCAGAATCAATCACTCAGGTTCAGGTAGAGCAGCACAATGCTGGTAGCGGTGCTCACAATGGTGGCGATGGGCCCCACAAAGAAAAACACGCTGTTGGTGGAAAAGTGGATGGTATCCTCGGGCTGGATCTCGTCACTCTTGTTGCGGCGGCTGCCATCGACGGTGCGAATCTTGGGGCGATCTCCCATGTGACGGTTGCGATCGGTGCCGCCAGCCTGGGCCATGTAATACTCGTAGGTTCGGCCCGGCACGTAGGGATAGCGCCCGGGGGCGTGGACGGCCCCGCTGACAATGACAAAGTTCTGCCGAAAGGGCAGGACGATCCGGTCTCCTGTTTTGAGCTCCATATCGGCTGCGGGCGTGCGCTGGTAGAGAAGCTCCTCCAGGTTCACGGTGATCACCTCGCCTCCCTGGGCCATGGTGCGCATCACGTAGGCCCGGGAGAGATCGGCCGAGGGCAGAAAGCGGTCTGCCGTGGCACGCACAGCCTGGGAGAGGAGCGTCCCCGGCCGAAACCGGTGGGGATACCGGGCGTAGCCCGGCTGGGTTCCCGGGTCTGATTCCTGGGTTCCCTGAACTGCTCCTTCAAAGAAGGCCACGGGCAGGAAGGCGTCCTTGGCAAAGAGCGTGACCTGGTCTCCGTCTTCCAGCGGAAAGGGCTGGTCCCGGCGGGCCAGGTCTTTCAGATCGGCCTGGAGGGTCCGCGAGGGTTCTCCCGGCTGGGGATCGGTGCGGATGATGCGAGTCTGCTCCAGATCGGCTGCCGGGGTGGGGCCGTCGCCGTAGCGGTGGATCAGCTCCTCCAAATCTTCGCCGGCCAGGAGCTCGTAGCGACCGCTGCGTTGCACCTCGCCCCCCAGGGTTACAATCCGCTCGGCCCGGTGGAGCACCACCTGATCGCCGGGGCGGATCAGGGGGTCCTGGTCCTGCTCGCCAAAGCGTTGGGCCCGGAAGAGATCGTAGCGGCTGGAGCTGCCGTCGGAGGAGATCACCTCCACGGCACGCAGGCTGGCCCGATCGGTGGTGCGTCCCGAGATCACCTGGCTCAGGCGGGAGAGGCCCCAGGCTTCGTAGCGGTAGGCTCCGGAGACCTCGCCTGTTACGGGCACCTGAAAGAGCCCCGTGGCGTGGATTTGCACCGTGGGCTGGCTTCCGGGATAGGCGGCGTTGATGCGGCGGCGAATCTCGGCGCGCAGCTCGCTATAGAGCATGTTCCGGGCTGAGAAGCTCCCCACCACGCCCAGCTCCACGGTGAGATCGCTCTGGACCACCACGTCCAGCGAGACGGTCTGGCTGCCGGGCATAAAGCGGACCCGGTAGATATCGCCGGGGGTTGCCGGATAGGCGGGGTCTGTGGTGGCCAGGGTGACCCGGCGCAACTGGGAGGCATCCTGGCTGTCTGCGCCGGGGGCGGCGCCCGATGCATCCTGGGATACACAGAGGCCAACACAGAGCAGGAACATGAGCGCGGCCAGGATGGTGGATCGGGTGGTGCGGGTGGTGTTATCTCGTAGCATTGTGGGTATCCTGTTTTAGGGGGTGTAAATGTTCATTCTGATCTTTTTTGCATCGCCAGACTGAAAGCGCATTTCCTGTCGCGATCAGTCCCTCTGATCCCTCGCGTGTACAGGGGCAATTGCTTGTTTGTCCTACACGCTATCGAGGCGCCAGGAAGGCGTGAATGGTCATATCTATGTCGGCGCAGATCTTGCGAAGTATCGTGGGAGAGATATCCCGGCCTTTATGCACCGGCACTGTTGTGGATCTGCCATCATCGCGACGAAACTGCTTGTGGGAGCCTCTCTGACGAACCTCGCGAAAACCGTGTTTCTCCAGCAACCGGACGACCTCTGTTGCTTTCAGGACGGGTATGTTTCCCACAGGTTATGCAACCACAATCTGCTGAGTACCGATGAACTCAACCTCGTTTGGGAGGTCCTCATCTTCCATGAGCATAGTGAGCACTTCCACAAGGTTATCCCGAAGCTCCTCGATGGTCTCTCCCTGGCTGTGTGCCCCAGGAAACTCCGGTACGTAACCAACATAATACCCAGTATCACGATCCCGCTCAATGATCGCAGTAAATGTCTTCATGTAGCTAACCTCGCGTCAGTCATCGTGTCAGTCCTCGTGCCAGTATAGATATAGTATAGCACATCTGCCCAAAATTATTCTTCACCGACGACCTGTTACCGGTTGGAGCGGGCAGGTTTTCCCGATGTGCGGAACTTGGCGGTGACTTCCGGGTCTTTCCGGAGGTTTTGTATGAACTCCAGGAAAAAGGCCAGAAAGACCGCAAAAAAGCCTGCGGCGAAGGTGGCCACAATCACCATGATGGCACGGCTGGGACCGGCCTTGAGCTGGGGCGGCTCGGAGAGCTCCAGAATCTGCATCCGCAGGGCCTCGCCGTCGGCGGAGAGGCGGGCAACCTCGTACTGCTGGGTGAGGACCTCAAAAATGCGGGCCTGAACCCGGAGCTCCCGCTCCAGGCGGCCAAAGCGAACCGAGAGCTCGGGGATATCCTGGGGGTCTATGCCGTCCAGGACCCCCTGGGCCGACGAGGGAGCGCCCCCGCCGAAGTAGCGCCGTTCCATCTCGTTAATGGCCTGGCGGAGCTGATCCCGCTCGGCCCGCAGGCGGGCCGCCACGGGATCGTCTATGCGGGTGAACTCGCCGTAGGTCTGAAGCTCGATCTCCTTGTTGATCAGGCGGGCGCGCATCTCGGCCAGGATACGGACCTGCTCGGTGGCGTAGGCCTCGGGGCTGATGGTGCCATAGCGGCGCTGAAAGGCCTTGATCTCCTCCTCGTAGAAGGCGATCTCCTGCTCCACCTCGGAGAGCTTGCGCTCCAGAAGCTCCACCTCGCGGACTTGAAGACGGGTTATGGCCTTTACGCGGCTTGCTCAGGTTGAGCTTGGGGTAGATTGCCCGCAGTCCAAACTGATGAATGATTCGCCGCACCCGCTTGCTGGTCATATGCCGATATGTACTCTTCAGCTCCCTGGCAATCTTGCGGTAGCCGTAGAATGCTTTCTCACCAAGCACTGTCAGAATGAGCTTCAGATCCTCAAGATCGGCGTCACTACGCCGGTCTGAGCATTCGTAATAGTACGCCGAGCGATTGAAGTCCAGCACGCGGCATTGCTCTGCTATCGAGAGTTTTTTGTGGTCAGCCTCGATCATCAGAACTCGCTCCCGTACAGTTCCTTGTACTTTTTTAGGAATTCGTTCTCTACTGTGAGCTTCCCTACCGTCTGGAGTAACCGCTCCCGGTCGGCCTCTGTGTCCCGCTCTCGCTTGTGCTTTTTGTTGGGACTTTCAAACAGTTCTCCAGCTCCCTCAAGGAGCTGCCGCTTCCACTGCGAGATCTGTCCGGGACTGACCTCGAATCGGGCAGAAAGCTCCTGTAGTGTTTCCTGCTCTTTCGCTGCCTCGATCGCTACCTTCACTTTGAATGCTGTATCGTAGCTTTTGCGCATATCTGTATCCTATCGCCTTTGTCTTTGGGTGGTAAGGATATTCGATAAACCGCCCCGTCAGACTGTCTGATTTCTTGGGCTCATTATAGGCTGTCAGTCCGGGATTTTTGCAAGAGGCTCTATTAGTTCTAAATAGAACTCCTTGAGACGATCCTTGACTGCTTGCTCAGAATAATTTGAAACGGCCCGCCGGTACGCAGAGCCAGCAAGATCACGGTAGGTCGATGTATTCTCGAGCTGCTTCAATGCGCCCGCCAAAGCCCCCGCGTTACCCGGCGGAAACAAAAGACCAGTGCGACCGTAATCACATATTTCGCGCACGCCTGTTGGCAGGTCGGACGCGATAACTGGCACCTGGCGTAGTTGTGCTTCGACAAGCGCTTGACCGTACGATTCACCGCAGTTCAAACTCGGAAGCGCCAAGACATCAATTTTGCTGAAGAATTGTTCCTTATCCGCACCGCTAACATGACCCATAAACTCGACCTGGCCAAGAATCTGTAATTGCTCCGCCAGTTTTTTTAGTGCTGTGTGAAACGTGCCATCGCCAGCCACTATGACCTGGGTTTCCGGTCGACACATCTTAAGCGCTTTGAACAAAATCTGGACACCTTTCCAAGCCTCAAGCCTGCCAAGAAACCCAACGCGCAACCCTTTTGCACGACTTATGTCAATCTCATCGCGGACGTAGTCTTCCTTTGAAGGGAACGCCACCCCATGCGGCAGTACCGTGACTTTATCAACATATCTACTGATTTCGCGCGACTGTTCCGCGAAAATGCGCGTGTAACTAATTATGGTATCAGCTCGTTCCAACAACCGAAGGAAAGCAAGATTTGCGACAGATCGAACCGGTCCAGGCCTTTGCAAATCAGCATGATGGGAGATCACAAGTCTCACGTGCGGGTTTTTCCGCAAATAAAGCCACACCGGGTATGCCAATAAAGGATTAGGCGAGTGAAATTGCAGAATGTCAGGTTCCAGGCCATTAAGAAACGGGATTGGGCTTTCGGTTATCTCCTGACGCCAAAAGCAGCCGAAGCTTCGCAATTTAATCACTTGCACACTTACATCGTTAAACGATATGCGTTCACCGTGACCCTTTCGCATACAAAGCACAGCACTATCGCAAAAATGGCTCGCTGCATGAGCAACCTGTCGAACGTTGTTCTCTATCCCTCCGATCTCAGGTAAATAGTATTTTCCGATTTGAACAATCATTTCGTTTAGAGCTCCTATCTTGACAAGAGAATAGTTGAGACGGCACCAGTTAGGGCTTCCTGAACAACGGACTCTATGAGGAGTCAACTGTTGGAAACGGCCCCCCCCCCGAAAGAGCAGTGTTGCACAAAACACTCAGCGGGACGCCAGTGAAAGAAATAAGGCGCAAATGTCGTCCGCATAACGCTGAATCGCAAACAGACTCGACGCTCGGTTGCGGCCTCGTCGTGCGAGTTGCTGATAGGTCTGGGGATCGTTCATTAGGGAAAGTAGTGCATTGGCGATTTCGTTTGAATCTTCACTTTTCACAACAATACCAGCAGCTTGGCTATCGTCACCTAATGCATCTCGAACGCCTCCTACATTTGTGGCGACTACTGGAATCCCACGCGCCATAGCCTCTCTAACGACGCCCGGCATACCTTCCTCCCGTGAGGAGAGGACGAAAATATCGATATTCGAATAAAACCACTCCATTTGATCGACCCAACCGAGAAAATGAACTTCAGCGCCAGAGACCGAAATATGACGCTTTTGGGTTTCCAAATACTGGCCCTGGTCAGTTGTAGAAGTTTCCCCTGCGATAAAAAACCGGACAGGATGCTTGCGATCTAGTCTATCCATTTCGACGGCCGCGTTAAGAAATAGATCAAGCCCCTTTCGGTGACAAAGCGTTCCAGCAAACCCGACCGTCCAAGAAGCGGACTTCGGCGTAATATTACTTGGCAACTGAGTATTAGCAGGAAGCTCTATCGCCGTGACTATTGTGTGAATTTTGTGTCGGAACCGCTGAAATTGCCGCCGGGTCAGGTTATCACTCGCCTGATTCGTATACTCCGTAACTATTGCGTCTGCGGCTCTTAGCGTAATTTCGTTCAGCAACCACCATACTCCTCGTGACCGCCGCCCCAGAAATATGTTCCATACTAAGGGGCACCGAACTGCTGGCTGCAAGACGAGTGGAAGAAGAGCACGAGTATTGCCAGCAAAGATAAGATCCGGCCTCAGCGATTTCACCACGTCACGCATCTGCGACCGATAGCGGACAAAATCAGGAAAAGCGATAAGTGAGTTCCGCAATGCCAGAAGTCTTCCCCCAAAAGTGTCTAGCCGTTTGGGATAAGGCATCTCAATGTGCTCTATATCACTTCGTTTTGCGCGTTCGGCTATGGGCGTGTTACCATCCGTACATATTAGGATGACTCGCAACTCAGGTCTATTTGCCAGTTCCTGGAGGAGATTGCTGATTACTCTCTGAGCCCCGGTCAGCCGGGGCCTAGCCACTATGAAAAAAGCTACGGTGATCTGACGCACAATGGAATTCCCCCAATCTTGCGGCCTAAGCCGCTTTTATCCTGTTCAATGAGAACAGCTGGATATTAGATCCTTTATACATGGACTTGTTAATCCCGAGCCCATATTGTGAATCGGTAACACACTGATATGAGCACTTTGATTCGCTGCTATATCAACAACTGATCGGATATGCTTTGTAGTCTCAATGGCTAACGATAGATTGCCAATTGGTTTTCGGTCCAAGGGGCTCGTGGAGCCCCTTTTGCCATAGAGACAAACTGCCCAAGGGGGGATTCTATTTGTGGTTTCGACGGAAACAATAAACAGGTGGTCTAAGGAAAGACAACGCACCAAACGCCGCAACACGCGTGCTGTGGAACGGGGATTCGGCCATCGCTTTCCCGAGAAAGCCGTTGCCCAGCATGCCTGCGCAAGACCTTGATCAAGCACCACAATACTAGAAGACCGATCATCGCGAACGATCGCACCGGCTATATAGAGCCAGTTGAACGCGACCTTAGCCATTGAAAAAGGCCCTGTCTGAGGGTACAAGCGCAAGATGTGGTATAATTGAATTACGATTGCTGGTCTAGTCACCACACCAAGCAGTACTAATAGTATTTTCTTGAAGACTCGGAGCACCCGTGGCTCAAGCCCTACTTTCATCGAAGTCGCGCCAAATTTGACCTGTGGATCAAGTGCTTTGATAAGCCGATTCGCGAGGAAAGTTTTCCCACTTCCAGGAATCCCGAATAACTCGTATACGGTTGATTTTGATTCTATACACTTTAGATTCTTTTCATCTATCATCTTTCACCTTTAAAACTTCCTGCAAAAGCCGGAACCGCCAAGGCTTCACTCTCAAGGAGAAATAGTAATATCGTTGCCAACCAATAACCTTCATTATGAAGAACTTAGCCACGGACTTCCCTATGTACCGGATCCTACGGATACCGCGGACTTTCCTAGCTCGGCACCATTCTTCTTGATGTTTAAACAGATCATGAAAGTGTGGCTGTACATTAGAAATCCCTCCCAACCTAAATATTGCAATTGGGACACACAACGATATAACTGGCAGCAAGCGAATTGCCTCAATAGCCACTGCGGTGTCTGCAGCGCTGGTATAGGTTGGTTCGTACTGATATTCCAGAAGAAATTCTTTTGGATAAAAAGTAGCCTGATGCGAGGGAAGGTGACGAGATCGTCCTCTTTTAAGAAAATATGGGTCTGGCGGAACTGATAAAAAGAGCCTTGTACCCACTTGGAAGACGACCCCCCCGTAGAATAGCACCGGCTTAGTCTCAGCATCCAAGCGATCCATTATTCCTCGAAACTGTTCCCGTGCACATTCTACCAGCGTGTCACCACTATTCAAGAAAAGTATATAGCGCCCAGTCGCAACGCGCACTCCTTTATTCATGGCATCGAATTTTCCAGCATCTAATTCACGCACAACTATATCAATCCACTGGTTTTCGTCTATGACGGCATCACACGAGCCTGACTTCGAACCATCGATAACAATCTGTTCCATAAAGGATGCGTTATAGATAGAAGAGACACTCTGCAAAGTAGACTTTAGTTCACTCGGGTTCTCAAAACAAATCGTCACAATGCTCAGCGTAGGTTTTATGTTTTACTCCTTGGTCGTGCCTTCAACACGCAACAGAATGCAATAACTGTTCTGGTTATTCGGGCCTCCTTGAGAGCCCGATTATTGGCTGTGTCACCCCACCGTGGCAGGTGGGGTCCATTTGTCGGTTACTTTAACCCGCATTCAACCGGTCAGATGATCGTAGGTATAACTACTACAGGGTGGTTAGGACGCAATTTTCATGCGTTGTCCAGTTTTCGGGGTCCACTTTATTCTTTCCGTTCTACAAAGACATTTTTTAGCAAGTAACGCAGAATAATTCGATGGGACGACGAACGAAAAATTTCCGAAACGACAGCAAAAACAACGATCGAAGCGAGCACGGACTTCGTAATCCCCTCAATGCCGGGTCGCTGAAGTAGCAGGAGCCCAAAACCAAAACTAGCCAAGTACTTTTTGCCAAATACTGGGGAAGATAAAAAGAACAATAGGCTCAAATAGTAAGGCCACGAAAGAAGAAACCCGTTAAAGACGAGCGGCGACAAGGGGTTTTCACCCATCGGTGGAAAGATTCTCTTACATTCATCATAGTCGAAACGGCACACTGGATCTGCCCCGAACAACGCGACGTGCGGCTCATCCCTGCTCAACTCATACGCGTTTATCATTCTCCATGATCGATTGTCCCCTTCCACGGTACCGGTTTCTGAAAGCTGCAAGCGCATAAACAGAGCTTGATCAAAAATGGCACTCAGATTGGTAGATAATAGAACAACAACTATCAATAGAGTTCCTAATATTAACCGGCGTCGGTTGGTACGATCCAGACGTTCTGAGAACAGATGAGCAACGACATAGATTAAGTGGGCCAAACTGAAAGTAACGAACCCTAGAACGAGTAAGATCCAAGTTAGACGATTATCTCTGTTTAGCAGCTGACGCAAACAAGCGATGGCACAGACGTAAAGACTCAACGCGCCGGGTTCGTCATAGATTCCTGCGGGCCGAATAACAAGACCACCGATATATGAGTTAGAGAAGGTCGTATAGAAGACAAAATTGGGGCGACCATCAGGATTTGGGAAACTAGTCAAAGGCGGGACGCCAAATAGCGATAGCAAAAAGCCAAAGCAACTCAGTATCAGAACGAGTAACATAAATTTACTTGCGATCGAGATTGTTCGTTCTACTGAAGCTGTATCAGCAAATTGAATCAAAAACGTAGCTACGATCAAGAAAACCGACGAAGCAATATACCGAGGATCTTGCCAATACACAGCGGAGATACTCGATAAACACACGATGGATAGAGTAAGATAAATGAACCACGGGTGAAGCTCTAAACGCTCGATATACATGAACCCAAGGGTGATAGCGAGCACAAAGGCGACCGAATAGACCCCTCGCCACCCGATCGCGTGGAGTATTGGAGTCATCGCCACGAACCCCATGAAAAACAGAAGCCATGGTAATACATCTCGCTGAAAACGCAAAGCTACCCTACCGGTCAATAGAACGCGCTGGGGGAGGCGATAGTTGCGGTTCATAATACTGTTTGATTTTTCATTGATCATTGATATAGATAATACCTCTAACACATCACTTATACTCCCACAATCTTTCTGGTAGTCAAGCGGAAAAACTATACCCAATCACGGCTCCCGTCTTCAAGTCCGAGAAGCAACTCTTTAGCTACGCATATAGTCTTGCACGTACTCTAACCAGTTTCGCCCATCTGATGTGCGATCATCTTCCAAGACGCGGACGTGCAAGCGCTCTTCCGGATCAGCAAACAAACGCAAACGAGATGGCCTATACTGACTTCAGTAGACACGTATACTTGAACGATCCAGATGCGGAACAAGGAATCAATGCACGAGAAAAAACGATCGTATAGTGACGAGCTCAAGAGTGAAGCCGTCAAAATGGTAAATGAACAGGGGCTCTCTCAGAGCGAGGTTGGGCTGCGGTTATCGATACCGAAGGGAACCATCGCGAGTTGGGTAGTCGCCGCGAAATCGGGGAAAGGGCGGTCCCGCTCAGGCGATCCGTCGGTAGCTGAGCTTGCCGCTGAGAATCAGCGCCTTCGCAAGGAGTTGAACGAAGCCCGTATGGAGCGGGAAGTCCAAAAAGGTTCATCGTCGAATTCCGGGGAATGCGTGACGGATGCGAAGGAAGAAATATTCGTCGTCCCGGAAGCCATAGGTGACCCGTTTGATCACCTTGATCTTGTTGTTCATACCTTCGAGAACACCGGTATTCAGCCGGCATCTTGTGTGTGCCAGCAAGCCCTCCATGTGAATGGATAAGTTTCTGGCGAACTTAATCAAGGCATCGATGTTGCTCTCGAGCGCCATGCGATACCACTGATGCCACCACGCACGGGCGGCAATGTGATCGTCGAACCGCCAGAGATGGTTGAGATGCTCCTTCATGATGTACACCAGCGATAGTTCCTTGTTGACCTCAAGTGTTGAGGCCCGCACTATTTGTTTATGAATCAGGGGATATAACCGAAATACTGTAGTTGAGACTTGAAAGAAAGGGGAAGGGAAACCGGGCTCAT